>CAYLZQ010000123.1:0-6308 GCA_964388045.1 uncultured Elusimicrobia bacterium
CAGTGGGGAGGGGGCTGAGCAGTTACTATAAGAGGTAACCGGCCCATTCATGCAGGAAAACGGGCTCTAACCGAGGGAAGCTATGATGACGGAAACCGCAGCTCAAATCAAGCAGGCCGCAGGGCTCAGGCTCAAAGACAGGGTCGCGATCATCACCGGCGCCGCCCAGGGCATAGGCTATGCCACCTCGGAGCTCTTCACCCTGGAGGGCGCCAAGGTCGTGCTCGTGGACGTGGACGCCGATTTAGTCGCCCAGTCGGCCCAGAGGATCGCCTCAGGCGGCGGCGAGACCCTGGGGCTCAAGGCCGACGTGACCAAGTTCGCGGAGTGCGAGACCGCGGTCAAGTCCGCCCTGGATAAGTTCGGAAAAATCGACATCCTGGTCAACAACGCGGGGATCACGCGGGACAATCTGCTCATGCGCATGCCCGAGGCCGACTGGGACCTCGTCCTCGACATCAACCTCAAGGGGGCCTTCAACTTCACGAAGGCGGTCCTCCGGCCCATGCTCAAGGCCCGCTACGGACGCATCGTCAACATCGCCTCGGTGGTCGGCGAGGAGGGCAACGCCGGCCAGGCCAACTACTCGGCCTCCAAGGGGGGCCTCATCGCCATGACCAAGTCCTGCGCGCGGGAATTCTCATCGCGCAACATCCTGGTCAACGCCGTGGCGCCGGGCTTCATCCACACGCGCCTGACGGAGGCCATCCCCGAGGCCGAGAAGGCCAAGCTCCTGGGCAAGATCCTGCTCGGCCGGATGGGCGAGCCCCTCGACGTCGCCCGGGCCGTGCTTTTCCTGGCCTCGGAGGAGGCCGCCTACATCACAGGGCATGTGCTCAACGTCAACGGCGGGGGGTATATGTGATGGTGTCGCTATAAGGGCTCGTTAAGAAATAACTGGCATGTTTTTGGACGCCGATGCATCCCGTCTGGCTGCGTTGTTCGTCGCTCACATACCGACCGGTATGCTCGCTCCTCACGCCTTGCCATACGGGCGCCTCGACGCCCAAAATTCACGCATTTATTTCCTAACGAGCCCTAAGAGAGCCGTTAACGTCGTCCCTCCGGGCCGCGAAGCGGCCTGGAGGGAAAACTAGGAGGAGACTCCATGGCGGAAGCCAACGCAAGCGTCGCGGACCGTGTGAAGCAGATCATCGTCGAGCAGCTCGGCGTGGATGCGTCCGAGGTGACGCCCCAGGCCCACTTCGTCAACGACCTGGGGGCGGACTCCCTTGACACCGTGGAACTAGTCATGGCCCTGGAGGAGGAATTCGACACCGAGATCCCGGACGAGCAGGCGGAGAAGATCCAGACCGTCGGCCAGGCGATCGAATACATCCAGACTCACGCCAAGAAATAGACGCTCGGGCCGGCACGGGCGTGCTCAAGCCTCTGGAGGAGGTCATCGGCCACCGTTTCAGGAACCCGGAACTGCTCAGGGAAGCCCTTTCCCATAAGTCCTACGCTTCCGAGAGCCAGTCGGGGGTCTGCAACGAGCGGCTGGAGTTCCTGGGAGACTCGATCCTGGCGGCCGTCGTCGCCCATCAGCTCTATGCCGAGCAGCCAACGGCCAGCGAGGGCAGCCTTTCCAAGAAAAAGTCGCAGCTGGTCGCGCGCCCGAGCCTGGCCCGCTGGGCGGCCGGACTGAACCTGGGGGCCTACCTCTACCTGGGGGTGGGCGAGGAGTCCTCGGGGGGCAGGACCAGGGCCAGCCTCCTGGCCAACGCCCTGGAGGCCCTCATCGGCGCGGTCTATCTGGATGGAGGCTACCACGCCGCGACGCGCTTCGTCAGGCAGTGCCTGGGGCGCCACGGCCCCCTGGAGGAGACGGACTACAAGAGCCGGCTCCAGGAGGTCTTGCAGAAGAAGTACAAGGTGCCCCCCGCCTACGAGATGATGGAGGCGGCGGGGCCGGACCACGACAAGACCTTCCAGGTCGCGGTCCACCTGGGCCGGAGGCTGCTCGGCCGGGGATCGGGCAAGAGCAAGAAGGAGGCGGAGCAGGCGGCCGCGAGGAACGCCCTGGAGTCGATGCATGCGAACCCATAACATGCGAAACATCCTGGAGGAATGAAATGGACTACGATTTGACCGAACAGCAGCGGGACATCGTCTCGCTGGCCGCTCAGCTCGCCCAGCAGAAGATCAAGCCGGTCCGTGAGCACTACGACGCGACCGAGGAGTTCCCCTGGCCCGTCATCGAGGAGATCAAAAAGTCGGACCTCTTCGGGGTCTACCTCCCCGAGGCCTGCGGCGGCCTGGGGGGAGGGACCCTGGAGCTGGTCCTGGTGACCGAACAGCTCTCCCGGGCCTGCGCCGGGATCGCCCTCTCGGTCGCCGCCTCGGGGCTCTGCGGGATCCCCATCCTCCTCTTCGGCAACCCCCAGCAGCGGAGGCTCTGGCTGCCGGATCTGGCCTCGGGCAAGAGGCTGGGGGCCTTCACGATCACCGAGCCCGGGGCCGGGTCGGACGCCACCGCGACCAAGGCGACGGCCAAGCTCGCGGGAGACCACTACGTGATCAACGGGATCAAGAACTTCTGCTCCAGCGGCAACGCCGCCGAGATCTACACGGTCTTCGCCTCCACCAACCCGGCCCGGGGGGCCCGCGGGATATCGGCATTCGTGGTCGAGAAGGGGACCCCGGGATTTAGCTTCGGCAAGAAGGAGCAGAAGATGGGGATCAAGGCCTCTCCCACCTACGAGCTGGTCTTCAACAACTGCCGCATCCCCAAGGCCAACCTCCTCTATAAGGAGGGTTACGGCCTCTTCGTGGCCCAGGCCACCTTCGACTGCTCAAGGCCCGGCGTCGCGGCCCAGGCCCTGGGGATCGCCCAGGGGGCCCTGGACGAGACCATGGCCTACATCCGGGTGCGCAAGCAGTTCGGCCAGACGATTGCCAGCTTCCAGGCCATCCAGCACATGCTGGCGGACTGCGCGACCGCGGTGGAGTCGAGCCGCGCCCTCCTCTACTCCACGGCCAAGGCCATGGACAGGGCCTTGAAGCCCGCCATCGACCGGGCCGTCGAGAGGGAGGCCATCGTCTACGACGAGATGGAGGCTCTCGGGGTCAAGCGTTGGACCAAGGAGTCGGCCATGTACAAGGTCCTATGCTCGGACACGGCCATGAGGGTCACGACCGACTGCGTCCAGATGTGCGGCGGGATCGGCTACATGCGCGACTTCCCCGTCGAGAAATTCATGCGGGACGCCAAGATCACCCAGATCTACGAGGGGACCAACCAGATTCAGAGAAACGAGATCGCCATGATGATGATCAAGGAGGCCGCCTCCAGGCAGAGGGAGGCCGTGGCGGCATAACCTTGGAAGACAGCTTCCTCAGGTGTCGCCGGTTCTATCGGTTTGAAGGGGCCCTTGGGGCCGGGCGGGAGGGCCCCAACCTCAAGGCCGCCCTGCTCGGCAAGACCCCCCGCTACGCCCCGGACCGCGCCTTCGACACCCTCCATGTCTTCCTGGACCTCGCGGTCGACTTCAGGCGGCGCTCGCTCTCCGGGACCTGCCGCACGACCATCCGCGCCTTCGCGGACGGGCTGCGCCGCCTGGAATTCGACGCCGTGGACCTGCGCGTCTCCGGGGCCGAGGTGGACGGGGAGGCCGCGTCATCGCGCCAGAGCGGGGGCAAGCTCATCCTGAGCTTGAAGAAGCCACTCTCCGCTTCCCAGGAGGCCGAGGTCGCGGTCCGCTACCGGGTGGAAAGGCCCAGGGCCGGCCTGCACTTCGTCTACCCAGGGCCCCACAGCCCTGCAAACCCGGTCCAGGTCTGGAGCCAGAGCCAGCCCGAGGACGCGCGCTACTGGTTCCCCTGCCACGACAGCCCCCACGAGAAGGCCACCTCCGAGGTCCGCGTGGCCGTCCCCCGCGGGTTCCTCGCGGTCTCAAACGGGGTCCTCTCCGAGGTCTCCCGGCGGGGGCCCTTCTCGGTCTTCCACTGGAGGATGAGCCAGCCCCACTCCCTCTACCTCATCAGCCTCGCGGCGGGACGATTCTCCGAGATCACGCAGGACTGGGACGGCATCCCGGTCACCTACTACTGCGAGAAAGGGCGGGAGGAGGACGCCAGGCGGGGCCTCGGGATGACCCCCAAGGCCCTGGCCTACTTCTCGCGGATGACGGGGGTGCGCTACCCCTACGAGAAGTACGCCCAGGTCGCGGTCGCCGAGTACCCCGGGGGGATGGAGCACACGACCTGCACGACCCAGACCGACGCGGTTTTGATCGACAAGCGGGCTTCCCTCGACAACGACATGGACCTCCTGGTCGCGCATGAGCTGGCCCACCAGTGGTTCGGAGACCTCGTGACCTGCCGGGACTGGTCGCATGCCTGGTTGAACGAGGGCTTCGCGACCTACTTCGAGATCCTCTTCCAGGGCCACGAGAAGGGGGACGACGAGGCCGACTACGAGCTCTTCCACAACGCCCAGGTCTATTTCGACGAGGACTCCAGGCGCTACCGCAGGCCCATCGTCACCAACACCTTCAAGCACCCATGGACCCTCTTCGACCGCCACACCTACGAGAAGGGGGCCTGGGTCCTGCATATGCTGCGCCGCGAGCTCGGCGACGGCCTCTGGTGGAAGTCGGTCGGCCATTACCTCCGCAAATACCGGGACCGGACGGTAGAAACCTCGGACCTGATCGAGGCGATCGGGGAGGCGACGGGAAGAAACCTCAAGCCCTTCTTCGACCAATGGGTCTTCAAGAGCGGCTATCCCCAGTTCCGGATCCAGTACGCCTGGGACCCCAAGGGAAGGCGGGCCCGCCTCTGGGTCCTCCAGACCCAGGAGGTCGGCGAGGAGGCCCCCCTTTTCAAGATGCCGGTCGAGTTCAGGTGCGCGGGCCGGGGCTGGGCCAGGAGCTTCTCGGAGAGGATCTCGGAGAAGGAGCACCGCTTCTCCTTCCGGCTGCCCGGGGAGCCCTCAAACGTGGAGTTCGACCCCGAGCACTGGATCTTGAAGAAGGTCGCCTTCCACAAGCCCTACCGGATGTGGTCCCACCAGCTTCTCAACGGCGAGAGGGCCCAGAGCCGCCACGAGGCCGCCGTCGCCGTGGCCCGTTGGGGCTCGGAGGAGAGCGTGCGCCTGCTGGAGCGGGCCATCCGACGGGAAGGCTTCTGGGGGGCCGGACGCGAGATGATCAGGGCCCTGGGCTCGGTCAAGAGCGAGGCCGCCTTCCAGGCCTTGAAAGGTCTCCTCAACCTTGAAAATCCCAAGATGCGCAGAGCCGTGGTGGAGGCCCTCTCGCAGTACCGGCGGCCCCAAACAGCCGCTTTGATCGCGCCCATGGCCAGGCGCGATCAAAGCCTGCTCGTCGAGGCGGAGGCCAGCCGCGCCCTGGGAGCCCTCCGGGACCAGCGTTGCCTCGGCCTCCTCGTGCGCAACCTGGGAAAGCGCACCTACCGCGACGCGGTCAGCGCCGGGGCCGTGGCCGGGATCGCGGAGAGCCGCCACCCCTCGGCCTTGAAAATCCTGCGCCGGATGAGCCGCCCCCCCAACGGCTTCTGGGCGCGGGCCGCGGCGATCCGCTCCCTCTGCGACTACGCGCGGCTCTCCAGCGAGGTCGTCGGCTGGATCTGCGAGCTGGCCAAGGACCCGGACGAGCGGGTGAACCTGGTCGCGATCGGGGCTCTCGGCCAGATCGAGGACGAGAGGGCCCTGCCCGCCTTGAAGGCCGCCTTGACAAGCCCCAACAGCCGCATCCGTGTCTACGCGGAGGAGGCGATCGCCAGGATCAGAGCCGGGGCGCCGGACAAGAACCGCAAGTAGCTCACCAGCCGAACCCCAGGGTTACCCTATAGACCTCCCCCAGCTCCGCCAGGGGCTGGAAGGCCAAGTCGAGGCTGAGCCTGCCGCCCCTCACGCCCACGCCCGCGGTCAGGCCGGCCAGGGGCCCCAGGTCCGGGACGCTTTGGGTCTTGTAGCCCGCCCTCAGGGCCGCGCTCAGGCCCTGCCCTACGCTCCTGGCGTACTCAAGGCCGAGCTTGCCGTAAGGGTTCCCGAAGTAGGGGAAGGCCAGCTCCAGGGCCGGCAGGAGGCGCGACCTCCAGGTGCGCCGGTCATAGGCCAGGCCCAGGTCCATCTCGGCCGGGAGCGACTGGCTTTCGCGGATGAAGCGCTCTCGGCTGCCCAGGTTGCGGAAGGCGAAGGAGAGGGAGAGGGCAGGGAAGTCCGAGGGCCTAAAGAGGGCGCCTCCGTCCAGGGCGAAGGCCCTGGCGCTGCGGCGGTGGAGGGTCTCGGAGACGTATTTCGCGGAAAGTCCCAGAAGCAGTGTCCCCCTCCAGGGGTCTTGCTC
>CAYLZQ010000124.1:0-6287 GCA_964388045.1 uncultured Elusimicrobia bacterium
CACGCGTAAGATCGTCGGCAGCGTCAGATGTGTATAAGAGACAGGGTGCAGGGGGGGCACTTCAGCTCTCCTGGATTTCGGGGAGGGGGACCAGGAAGCTGCCTCCGGACTCCCTGAAGGCCTTGTGCCTGGCCATGATCGGCTCCGCGAAGTTCCAGGCCAGGATCAGCAGGACCTCCGGCCTGCGCTCATAGATCGCCGAGGGGGGAAGGACCGGGACGTGGGTCCCGGGGGTGAAGAGGCCCTGCTTCAAGGGGCTGTCGTCAGCCACGAACTCGATCGTCTCCCGGCCCAGCCCGAAGTGGTGCATCAGGGTCGTGGCCTTGGCCGGGGCCCCGAAGCCCGCGATCCTTTTGCCTCGGGCCTTGAGCTCCCTAAGGCGCGTCTGGAGGCGGGCCTTCAAGGCCTCGATTTTGGCCGCGAAGCCCCGGAAGGTCTCCATCCTGTCAAGTCCCATTCCTTCCTCCAGGGCCACGGCCTCGGCCACAGAGGCCCCGACCGGGTGAGCGTCCCCCAGGCGCTGGGCGATCCCGCGCAGGGAGCCCCCGTGGGGCGCGACGCGCAGGGCCTCCACGAGCTCCAGGCCCTGCTCCGCCAGGAAGCGGCGCAGGGGCCTGACCGAATGATAGGCCAGGTGCTCGTGGTAGATCGTGTCGAAGAGGGTCTTGGCCACCACGTCGGCCAGGTAGGAGACCTCGAAGACGAAGACCCCGTCCGGGGCGAGGAGTTCGCGCACCCCGGCGACGAACCCCCTGAGGTCGTCCGCGTGGGCGAAGACGTTGTTGGCCGTGATGAGCGCCGCGGAGCCGCGGCTTTGGCGGAGCCGGCGCGCCAGGTCCTGGGCGAAGAAAGCCGGGAGGGTCTCGATCCCGGAGCGGGTCGCGGCCGCCGCGATCTCCCGGGCCGGGTCTACGCCCAGGACTCTCATCCCCCCCTCCTTGAAGAAGCGCAGGAGGGTCCCGTCGTTTGAGCCGACGTCGAGGACCAGGGAGCCCTTCCTGGGCGAGAAGCGCCGCAGGAGGTCCCCGGCATAGGCCTCGAAGTGTTTCACGAAGGCCTGGGAGGTGCCAGAGACATAGACGTAGTTCTCGAAGAGCAGGGCCGGGTCCACCACGTCCAGGAGCTGGAGGTGCCCGCAGGAGCGGCAGAGGAAGACGTCCAGGGGATAGGTCTCCTGCCTTTTTCCAGTCTCCGAGGCCGGCACGAAGGCGTTGGCCGGGGGGGTGGGGGTGAGGGAGAGGGCCAGGGAGAGCTCGGGGCTTGCGCAGAGCCTGCAGTCCCGGCGGCGGCTGAGGCGCGGGAGGGCCTCTCCCTGGGCTCTGGTCCCTTCCGGCATCAGGGCTTAATGAGGCTCACCCGCACGACGTCCGCCTCGTAGGCTTTCTGGTCCCGCGGGTTTCGGGAGAGGGTGAGCCAGAGGGTGTCCTCCAGGAACCTCATGGCGTGCTCGACCATGGGCGGGGTGAAGAGCATCTGTCCGGCCCTCGCCTTCAGGAGCCTGGGCTTTTCCAGGCTCCCGGCCGGGCGCTCGTAGTACTCCATCGCTCCCTGGAGCATGTAGCAGTAGTGCCAGTCTGTCTTATGGAAGTGGTTGGCGCGCACCGAGCCCTTGCGGGACTCGATGAGCATCGCGCTCGCGAAGGCCCCCTCGAGGAGGGGCTGGATGCGGCCCCGCTCGTCGAGGATCGCCTCAGGGAGCGCAACCAGGGTCTGCGGCCGGCGCGCTCCATCGCCCTGGGAACCCTCTCGGCTCATCCGGGACACTATAGCAGAGATTCCCTGATGCTGCCAATCTCGCCTGTGCCGGGGCTGCGGAGCCGGCCGCAGCCCCCTATCGGAAGCGGGCGATCTCCAGGTCGGGGTGGGCGCCTTGAAGAGCCGGGCTCTGCTCGCGGTTCTGGCGGCTGGCGTCGTCCTGGACGCGGGGCTTGAGGTAATCATAGAGACCGCGGACAGTCACCGCTCCCGAGGCTCCCTTCGCGTCGCCCCCCAGGCCCTTCAGGAAGTGGTAGGTGAAGGTCCCGTGGCCCTGGTCCTCCCTGGTGCTGGTGATCTGATCGCCCGAGGCTGCCGCCAGGATGACCATGCGGTCCCCCGCTATCCCCAGAGACTCGACCTTGGTCACGAGCGGCCGCGCCCCCTGTGCCAGCACCGAGCGCCCCCCGGCGCCCGAGAAGCACGCGTCCAGTGCCACGATGATCTCCTTTGCCTTCAATGAGCCCAGCTTCTGGTAAAGGCGCCGCAAGGGGTAGCCCGTGTTCTCCAGGAAGCTGGGGTCGCCGTCCCAGGGGAGGAGGTAGGCCTGCCCCGTCGTGGGATCGGGAGCCCCGTGGCCTGAAAAGTAGAAGAAGACGCGGCTCTTCTCGCTCACGTTCCTAGGAAGCCAGGTCTCGAGGAACTTCTCGAGCGCCTTGTAGCCGGCCTTCTCGCCCGAGAGGTGGACGAGGTTGCGGCTCGGGACCCCCATCGCGAGGAGGTGGTTCTTGACGGCTCCCGCGTCACGTTCGGCGAACTGGGCGGCGGGAAGGTCGGAGTATCTCTCGATGCCCACGACGATGGCGAAATCCTCCGGGCGCGCGGCCAGCCGGAACGCCGGCTCATCCACGTCGGACCGCAATTCGGCGGGCGGCGCAGAGGGCTTACCGGCCTTGGCAGCGCCCTCGACAGCGGCCTTGACGATGGTCGCCAACTCCTCCTTGCCAAGCCCGCCCCCCGCCGCAGACTGGGCACTCTGGCGGCTCGCCGTGAGCCTCTCGATCATCTTGATCCCCGCGCGGTAACCGGCGATCTCCTGGACGTTTCCCGGCGACCTCGGGTAGCTGCTCAGCGATTTGCCGGGATCGGCGATCCAGAGCTCCAGATTGGCCAGGGCCGCGTCCGTGTCCACCCCGGCCTCGATCAGGAGCCTGGCGGCCTCGAGGTGTCCCTCGGCCGCTGTGATGGCGAGGGTCTTGGCGTGCTCGGGTCCGGAGACCTCGACCCCGCGCGCGAGCAAAAGCCTCGCTATCTCCGTCTGGCCGCTCCTCGCCGCCCAATACAGGGCGCCGCTCTGCCGGGGGTCGACGCCCTGGTCCAGGAGCAGCTTGATGGTCTCCATGTGGCCCCCGCGGACGGCCGCATCCAAGACCTTGCCGCCGGAGGTGCCCTTGAGATCGGCCCCACGGACAATCAGGCTCCTGAGGACCTCGAGGTGCCCGTACTGCGCAGCCAGGAAGAGCGCCCCTTTGCAGTTCTGCCCCTCGACATAGATCTGGGCGCATTTCTCAAGGAGGATGCCCCGGATCTCGGGGCTCCGCTCGGATCGCCACAGCGGGGTCGGGATGAACCACCGGGAGGTCTTGGCCGCCGGCTCCTGCGCCCCCGGATCAGCCCCGGCCTCGAGGAGGGCCCTGACCCTATCGGCGCTTCCCTCCTCGACCGCCTGGCCCAGGGGGGAGAGCTTCTCCTGGGCGGCGCCCTGAGGACGGGGACCCATCCTCGCGCAACCGTTCTGGAGGGCGGCACTAGGGAGGGAGACGTGGGCATCGGGCTTGGCGGGATGAGCCCCAAAGAGAGGATACCAGGGTTTCGCAGGAACTTCAAGAGGCTGACCTAACTTCCACGATGGCCGGCCCAAGGTCGGACATCGAGACGTTCCCTGATGCTGCCAATCTCATCCCGGCTTGAGATGGATGAAGAACTCCGCGTTTCCCTTGGGGCCCGTAGGATTACCGCTCTTTGGCCGATATCTCACGGGGTCCTGTTATAGCTTTCGCAGGGCCAACTCCTGGCGCAGGGGAAGAAAGTCCGCGTCCAGGGTGACCAGAACAGCCCGATGGACCAGGCTGAAAGCGGCGATGTAGCTGTCCGCGATGCCCAAGTGATACAGTGCCTTGATCCTGCCCGCGGAGAGGATGACGCGCTCATCGGGCATCAGGAGCGGAAGCTTCCATTGCCGGACCAGGGCATAAACCTTGTCCGCTTCGGCTTTGCCGCGGCGCTTCCAGACAAGGTAGTACAATTCCGAATAAGCGATGAAGGGAACGGCCGCCCGTGAGCGATAACCGGCGACCACCGAGGCCGCGGGCTCGTCGGCCAGGTAGCAGAGGACGGCAGAGGTGTCCAGGATATGGGAGAAAGACGGCGGGCTTTCAGCCACGTTCCCGTTGTCTTTCCGCCCGTCTCATTCGGATCAAGTCCCCCGTGCCCAGCCCCCGCAGCATCCCGCGTGACGACTTGAAGGGTTCCTTCGGCAACGGGACCAGGACGATCTCCTTGCCCGTATCGATGATCTCGATCTTCGAGTTGGCCTGGATTCCATACCGCCTGCGGATGGCTGCGGGAATCACCGTTTGCCATCTATGAGATACCGTGACGGTCATTCGAATCCTCCTTGACCGGCGACCAATCTAAGTATACAAGATGATTATTAATAAATCAAGACGAACGCTAATTTTCCCAAGCTGGCCGGCCCAAGGCCGGACATCGAGACGTTCCCTGATGCTGCCAATCTCATCCCGGCTTGAGATGGATGAAGAACTCCGCGTTTCCCTTGGGACCCCGGAGGGGGGATTCCATGAGGCCTGTTTCCCTCAGGGAGAGCTCGGCCAATGAGGAGCGCACCTTGAACCCAGGGTCTCTCGTCTAGGCCGGGCCTGGGAAGGCCCGGCACAGACGCGGCTGAGGAAATCCTCATAGCGTCTAGAAAGAGGGGCCTTCACAAAAGTTATCCACCAACTCTCGTCAACGACAGTTGGAAAAATCGGACCGAAATCGCGGACCCTAATAGGTCTGCTGAATGCATCCATCCGTGTCACCACACGCTCGTGACCCTCTCACCTTCACGTCGGCACAGATTCTGCAAGCTTTGCCTTCGGAAAATAGCTGGCCGGCGCCGTTGCTTGAATAGGCCCAAAGACCAACCCTACCTGGGTCCGAGGGCTCAGGCCTGCGTCGGCCCGATCTGATAAAATTGGGTCAACTGCAGGGAGGTCGTCATGAAATCATGGATTCTTTCATTTCTGCTTCTTCGCCCGGGTTTGGCCACCGCTGATGGGAGTGACGGCAGAGCATTCTTGGATTGGGAAAGCGACCCCGTCACCGAACTCAAGAGGGTTTTATCCGCTCTGGAGGACAGGCAGGACCCGCCCGCCGCCGCCGCCAAGGCCCAGGAGGCCGAGGAGCGGCAAAAAAAGCTGGACGTTGCGAGGTTCGATGATCTCATGAAGAAGATCGAGAAAGGGCAAGCAGTGGACCAAAAAGACCTGGAGTGGGCTAAATCGAATCTTTCCGCCGGTCTTGCCTCAAAGAAGGTGCTCATGATCGTGACCAGCCACGACCAACTCGGGAATACCGGTGAAAAGACCGGCTTCTGGATGGAGGAGCTCGCGGCGCCCTATTTGCTGTTTGGCAAAAGCGGGCTGGCCGTGGACATCGCCTCGCCCAAGGGAGGAGCCGCCCCGGCCGACCGGAGGAGCCTTGACAATCCCCCGGAGGTCGTCAAGAGCTTCCTCTCCAGTAAGGAAGCCGTGGAGAAGCTCAAGGCGACGTTGGCCCTGGACAAGATCGATGGGGGATATGACGCCTACTTTGTGGTCGGGGGCCATGGGGTTCTGTGGGACTTGGTCTACCATGCAGGCCTTCAGAAGCTCCTTTCCGGAGCCTACGAAAAAGGCGGGATCGTGGCGGCGGTCTGCCATGGCCCGGCGGCGTTGACCGAGGTGCGGCTCAAAAACGGCGACCCCCTGGTGAAGGGTAGGAAGGTGAGCGGTTTTAGCAACGACGAGGAAAAAGCGGCCAAGCTCGATGGCGTCGTGCCCTTCGCCCTTGAGACCAAGCTCAAGTCCTTGGGCGGCTTTTATGAAAGCGGGCCGATGTGGGCCTCCTTCGCCGTCCGCGACGGGCGCCTGGTGACAGGGCAAAATCCTGCCTCTTCGGAGGCCGTGGCCGCAAAGATCCTGGAAGCCTTGAAGGAAGAACTCGGGAAAAGGCTGGCTTCCGCGAAGACCAAGTAAGGGCTGACGTCGCTCAATCGTCGCGCATGCGCTGCTCTGCCCTTGCGAGCTCCCGGCGCGGCCATCGGCAATTTTATGATCGACACCCCCCATGAGCCGAACCGGGTCCTGAAGTTCTACGACCTGGCCAGGAAATACGGCTGGACGCCTGGCCAGTTCTTCACCCTGGTCCAGGATCCCTCCGGCCCGAGCGCCTGGGAGGACTGACTGGCCTCAGCCGGGACACGGGCGATCTGGCCCTTAGAGCCTATCCCAATAACCCATTTCGGCTGCAACTTCGGCTTTTGGCCTGCG
>CAYLZQ010000125.1:0-6241 GCA_964388045.1 uncultured Elusimicrobia bacterium
TGCGCCTGCCTCGCCCTATCGCGCCAGGCGGGCGCGATAGAACTCTCCCTGGAGGAAAACAAGGCCCGGCGCGGTTCGATCGGCCACGTGGACATGCGGAGGCTCTTCAAAACCTACCCGGAGACCCTGCGGGCCAAGGAAAACTTCGAGGAGCTTCTGCGGCAGGCCGAGGAGCAGCTCAGCCTGCGCAAGGCCGAGATCCTGCGCCTGCGCCAGGAGATCTCCGAGCTCAAGATGCAAAGGGAGCTTCTCGCCCGGCCCTTGGTGGTCTCGACCCCCCCCGCCCCCGAGGCTCCCCCGGCGGCCCCGGCCGTGGCCGCCTCCACGGCGGCTCCCGTGTCCGTGGACACCCTGGTCATCAATCTTCCAGGCCTGGCCACTGGCCCTGCCCTGGCCGGCCCCCCGCAGGCCGCCGGGGAAACTCCGCCTCCGGGGGCGGCCCCGGCGGCCCTGGCCGAATGGGACGCCACAATCGGCCGAAAGGGCGGGGACTTGGCCCAAAAGGAAAAGGCTTTCAAGGAGCATCAAGCCTCGACCGAAAAAAATCTCGTCGAGCTGGAAAGCCGCAAGACCGAGATGATCCTGGGCAGGATCTACAAAGCCATCCGGGAGGTGGCCCGGCGGGAGGGAGTGAGCGTGGTCGTGGACAAAAGCAGCATCCTCTTCGGCCACGACGCGGTAGACCTCACGGAGAAGGTGCTCGAGCACCTGAATGACTCGCCCCCCCCGCGGGGAGACGGGGGTCGAGGGGGATGAAATCCTTTGTTGCCGCGGTTTCTGTCCGACAGAGCTGAGTCATAAAGGAGTCGTTATGAGAAAGCTGCCGCCCGTGCGCAAGACCGTTGGGGAGCTGGCCGCCCTGGTGGCCGGGGAGGCCGAGGGGGACCCCTCCTACCTGATCGAGGCAGCCTCCGGGCTCCTGGAGGCGGGTCCCCGCGACGTCTCCTTCCTGGGAAATCCCAAGTACGCGCAGGCGGCCAACGCCTCCAAGGCGGGCTGTCTCCTGCTCCCCCCCTCCTCCCGGGGGGCCAGGGCCCAGGCCTCCAACCGGATCTACGTTGAGGATCCGCAGAGGGCCTTCGCCCAGGTCCTGGCCCTGATCGAGGCTCAGCTCCCCGAGCCCGCCCCGGCCATCGACCCCAGGGCCCTGGTGCACCCCGAGGCGCGCCTCGGGCCCGGGGTCGGCATCGGCCCCTTCGCGGTCATCGAGGCGGGGGCTCGGATCGGGGAGCGGACGCGGGTAGAGGCCCAATGCTACGTGGGGCGGGAGGCCGAGATCGGCCGCGGCTGCCGTCTTTACCCCCAGGTCGTCATCCGGGAGGCCTGCCGGATCGGCGACCGCGTCATCATCCACTCGGGGACCGTGATCGGGGCGGACGGCTTCGGCTTCACCACCGACAAGAGGACGGGCAAGCACACCAAAATCCCGCAACTCGGCGAGGTCGTCATCGAGGATGACGTGGAGATCGGGGCCAACACCGCCATCGACCGAGCCACAGTGGGATCCACCGTGGTGGAGAGCGGAACCAAGATAGACAACCTGGTCCAGATCGGCCACAACGTGAAGGTGGGCCGCGACTGCCTGCTGGTGGCCCAGGCCGGCGTGGCCGGCTCTTGCCTGCTCGGAAACCGCGTGATCCTGGCCGGCCAGGCGGGCCTGGCCGGGCACCTGCGTCTGGATGACGGGGCGATCGTGATGGCCCAGACCGGGGTCATGTCGGATCTGGAGAAAGGCCAGGTGGTCTTCGGCTCCCCGGCCAGGCCTCACCGCGAGGCCTTCAAGCTCCAGGCGCTTTACGGCAAGCTCCCGGAGATCTACGAGGCGCTCAGGGAGCTCAAGGAAAAGCTGCGCGAGACCCCAGCCTCCTCGGAGGAGAAACCATGAACGAGCCCCAGACCACGCTCAAGGCCGAGGCCAGCCTTGCGGGCATAGGCCTGCATACCGGCAACCCCTCCCGGGTCACCTTCAGGCCGGCCCCGCCCAACACGGGCCTGCGCTTCTTCAGGACCGACATCCCCGGAACACCGTTGATCCCGGCCCGGCTGGGCTTCGTCGTGGCCACTGTCCGGGGCACCAACCTGGGCCTCCACGAGGCCCGGGTGCACACCGTGGAGCACGTCCTCTCCGCGCTCACCGGGGTGGGAATCGACAACGCGGACGTCCTCGTCACGGCCAACGAGCCCCCGATCATGGACGGCTCCTCCCTGCCCTTCGTCAAGGCCCTGCTCAAGGCCGGGATCGAGCGCTACCCCGACCACCCCAAGAGGTGGCTGCGCCTTCCCGGGGAGGTGGCCTACCAGGATGGCAAGGCCAAATACAGGGCGGTCCCCTCCGAGGGCTTCCAGATCAAGGCGACCCTCATCCACGACCACCCCCTCATGCCCCGGATGACGCTCGAGCTGGCCCTGAACCCGGATTCCTACCTCGCGGAGCTGGCCGGAGCCAGGACCTTCTGCTTCGAGCACGAGGTGGAATACCTCAGGTCCCAGGGCCTGGCCCAGGGGGGGTCCCTGGATAACGCGATCGTGATCGGAAAAAACAAGTTTCACACGAGCTCCGAGGGGCTGCGCTATCCGGACGAGTTCGTCCGCCACAAGACCCTGGACCTCATCGGGGACCTGGCCCTGATCGGCAGACCGCTCTTCAAGATGCGCCTGGAGGCTGAGTGCCTCGGCCATGCCCACAACATCGAATTCGCCAAGCGGCTTGCCGCCGCTGCCGTCACGATGAGACGGAAAGTCGCGCTCCCGGAGGCTTGAATGTCAACCGAAACGGCTCCCCAAGCACCCAAGACCCTGCGGACCCTGGAGGTCGCCGCCATCCGCAGGGCCATTCCCCACCGCTACCCGTTCCTGCTCGTGGACAAAATAGAGGTCGTCGAGGAGGACAAGAAGGCCGTGGGAACCAAGATGGTCACGATCAACGAGCCCTTCTTCCAGGGCCACTTCCCGGACCATCCCGTGATGCCCGGGGTCCTCATCCTCGAGGCCCTGGCCCAGACCGCCTGCGCGATGCTCCTCTCCAAGGGGGGATACCAGGGAAAAATCGCTTACTTCATGGGCATCGAGGAGGCAAAATTCCGCAAGCCGGTCTTCCCGGGGACGGCCCTGAAGCTCCAGGTCGAGGTCCTGCGCCTGGGCCGGGCCGGGAAGTTCAAGGGCGAGGCCTACGCCGAGGGCGAGCTCTGCGCGGAGGCCGTGATGAGTTTCGCCCTGGTCGACAAATCGCAAGGGGCCGCGTAAGTTGTGTTGCAGGCGGGCGCAAAGCGCTCGCGCGCAGCACGTGACGCCCTGGCGCCCTCCTTTAGCGCCGTGGCGTCAGTACGCGCGCTGCCGCGCGCAGCACGTGACGCCCAACGCAACTCCTGATGGGCGTCAGTACGCGCGCTGCCGCGCGCAGAAGCCGTCCGAGACGAAGTCGAGGACAGGATAAGGAGCCGTCCCGCTATGGCAAACATACACCCCACGGCCGTCGTTGACCCGAGTGCCCGCATCGACCCCACGGCCGTCATAGGCCCCTACGCCGTGATCGGCCCCGAGACAGTCGTCGGTCCGCGCTGCGTGGTAGGAGCCCACGCCGTGGTCGAATACGCGCGAATGGGGGCTGACAACCGGATCATGCCCGGGGCCTTCGTGGGGACCCCGCCCCAGGACCTCAAGTACGCGGGCGAGCAGACCCGCTTGGTCATGGGCGAGCGCAACACGGTCCGGGAGTGCGTGACTTTGAACCGCGGCACCGCCGCCCACGGGGAGACCAGGATCGGGAGCGGCTGCCTCTTCATGGCCTACTCCCACGTCGCCCACGACTGCGCGATCGGAGACGGGGTCATCCTGGTCAACTCAGTCGGGATCGCGGGCCACGTCGAGATCGGCGACTACTCGGTCGTGGGAGGCCTGGTTGGCATTCACCAGTATGTCCGGATCGGAAAGTACTGCATGCTGGGCGGAGGCTCCATGGTCGGCAAGGACCTCCCCCCCTTCTGCACCTGCCAGGGAGACCGCGCGTCCCTCAGGGGCCTCAACCTCCTCGGGATGCGCCGCGCCGGCCTCTCGCGCGAGACGATCGCGGCCGTCAAGGAGGCCTACAGGATCCTCTTCCTCTCGGGCCTGAGGCTCGAAGAGGCCGTGGCCCAGCTCAAGGCCTCGGGGCCCTGCCCGGAAGTCCTGGAGATGCTCGAATTCATGGCGCGCTCCAAGAGGGGCGTCATGCGGCCGGCCTCGGGTGTCGCCGAGGAAGAGGAGGTGAGCCTATAACCGTGAAATTGGGGCTCATCGCGGGCTCCGGAAGGTTCCCGCTCCTGCTCGCCGAGGAAGCCAGGCGCATGAAGGTCGAGGTCGTGGCCTTGGGAATTCCCGGAGTGACCGACAAGTCCCTGGAGGGAATCGTGGGGGTCCGGTACTTCAAGCTCGGCCAACTGGACGGGCCCATCAGGGCCTTAAAGGCCGCCGGGGTCACCCAGGCCGTCATGGCCGGCAAGGTCCAACACGCCTCCCTCTTCGGGGGAGTCCTCCCGGACCTTCGCGCGGCGCGGGTGCTGACCCGCCTCTCGGACAAGAGGACAGACACGATCTTGAAGGCCGTGGCCGAGGAGTTCGCTAAGGACGGCATCGAGCTCGTCTCCTCGGCGGCCTACCTCTCCCACCTCCTGGTCCCCGAGGGGATTCTCACCCGCCGCGGGCCGGACCCCGCGGAGACGGCGGACACAAGGCTCGGCTGGAGGGCGGCCAAGGCCCTGGCGGGCTTCGACATAGGGCAGACGGTCGCGGTCCAGGATGGAGCCGTGGTGGCGGTCGAGGGGATGGAGGGCACGGACGCCTGCGTTCTGCGGGCAGGCTTGCTCGCCCGCGCTTATGGCAAAATTCCTCGTTTAACAATCGTCAAGGTCGCCAAACCCGATCAGGACATGCGCTTCGACCTCCCGGTCATGGGGCTGGAATCCTTGAAAACTTTCGCCGAGGCGGGAGCCCGGGCCATCGCCCTGGAGGCTCGGACGACGCTGATCTTCGACAAGGAGGCCTTCCTGGCCCAGGCCGACGCCCAGAGGCTGGCGATTTCCGCCTTCGGGCCCGCGGGCCCCGCATGAGCGCCTCCCAGCTTGCCGCGAAAGCCTCCCGGGTCCGGGTAGGGGTCATCGGCGCGGGCCGCATCGGCGCCCATCACGCCAGGATCTTGTGCAGGCTCCCGGAGGTGGATCTGGTGGGGGTCTGCGACACCAACCTCTGGCGGGCGCAGTTGGCGGCCTGGAAGTGCAACACGGTCGCGGTCCGCGAATACCGGGACCTCTTGAGGCGCCTGGACGCGGTCGTGATAGCGGTCCCCACCCCAAAGCACCGCGAGGTGGGCCTGGAGGCCCTGGGACTCGGGGTCCACTGCCTGATCGAGAAGCCCCTGGCGGCCTCCGTGGAAGAGGCGCGGGAGCTCCTGGAACTCTCAGAGGCCAGGAAGCTCGTCCTCCAGGTGGGGCACGTGGAGCGCTTCAATCCCGCCGTCCTGGAGGCGATCAGGCACATCCGCAATCCCCGCTTCATCACTGTCGAGCGCCTGGGACCCTATGACCCCAGGACCAGCCACATAGGCGTCGTTTTGGACCTCATGATCCACGACCTCGACATCCTGCTCACCCTCGTGGGATCCGAGATCGAATCCCTCGAGGCCGTGGGAGCCCATGTCCTCTCCAAGCACGAGGACATCGCCAACGTGCGGGTGCGCTTCAAGACAGGCTGCCTGGCGGACCTGACCGCCAGCCGCATCTCTCTCGAGAAATGCCGAAAGCTCCGGGTCTTCCAGGCGGACAGCTACCTCTCCCTCGACTACGCGAGCACCTCCCTCAAGATCTACAGGAAGAGGTCCCAGGTCATCAAGAGCCTCAAGGACATCGAGATCCTGCGTCCCAAGCTGGACCAGGCCGAGCCTTTGAAGAACGAGCACCTCCACTGGCTTGACTGCATCCGTCACAATCGCAAGCCCTGGCCCAGCGCGGAGAGGGGGGTCGAGGCCTTGAAGCTCGCCCTGCAGATAGCGGAGGAGCTGGAGCGCTACGAGATCTCGCGCTACGCCTCGGCCCGCTCCCTGATCCCCCCCTGGGCCCAGGACCTGGGCCGGATCGCCAAAACGGTCGGCCAGGACATCCTAGGAAGCCCTTGACCAAGCATATTGCGCGGTTTCGGCCGCTTGCCTCAACCATTCCCTCGCGTTCGACCGCGAACGCTTCGGTCACAGGAAATGGTTGATTCCTTAAGG
>CAYLZQ010000126.1:0-3032 GCA_964388045.1 uncultured Elusimicrobia bacterium
CCGAGGCCGCGGCCGCGCTCGGGGATAGGAGGATGCGCCGGATGGCCAGGAGGAGTTTACGCATGGGCCATCTCGGAGTCCCGGTCGTAGTGTCTCATGCCCCGCAGGCAGAGTATCCCCGCCAGCCCCAGGCCGAGGCTGGCCAGGACCAGGGCGGATTTGAGCCCCAGGCGGTCCGAGAGGGAGCCGATCAGGGCAGGGGACACGGCATCCCCCAGGGCGTGGATCACGAGGATGTTGGCCGCGAAGGCCATGGAGCGGACCTTGGGGCGCGTGACGGCCACGATCACGGCATTCAAGGGCCCCATATTAAGGAAGAGGAAGAACTCGGCCGCGAAGAGTGAGAAGGCCGCCGTCTTGAGGCTTGCCGCGAGCAGCGTGCAGAAGGCCAGGGGCAGGCCCACGAGGAGTCCGAGTCCCGAGACCAGGAAGTAGGACCTGCGGGTCAGGCGCAGGGCCCAGTCCGCGAGAGCCCCCCCGGCCAGGGAGCCCAGGACCCCGGAGACGACGGTGATCCCTCCCACGAGGGTCCCGGCCCGCGAAACGTCCAGGCCCCAGGCCCTGTGGAAGAAGGTCGGCATCCAGACCGCGAAGCCCCCCAGGGAGAAGGTCATGGCCGCCCCGGCCAGGGTGGCCAGGCGATAGCTGGGGATCGTGAAGAGGCGGGCGTAGGATGAGAGGGGAGAGAGGGCGGCTTGGGGGGTCAGGGCCCCGTGGGCCGCGGCCTCGGGCCCGTGGGCGCCTTGCGGCTCCCGGAGACGGGCGGCCAGGACCGCCAGGGCCAGGCCCGGGATTGCGACCCAGAGGAAGGCGTTGCGCCAGCCCCAGTGCTGCCCGATCATCCCTCCGGCTATGTAGCCCAGGGCGCTGCCCACGGGGATGGCCATGGAGAAGAGGGCCAGGACCAGGCCCCGCCGGGAGGGCGGGAAGTGCTCGGCCACGAAGGAGGGTGAAATCGCCCCGTAGCAGGACTCCCCGATGCCCACGGCCGAGCGGGCGGCGAAGAGAGAGGCGTAGCCCGGGGCCAGGCCCGAGGCGGCGGTGGCCAGGCTCCAGAGGGAGATCCCGAGCGAGATCCAGAAGGGCCGGGAGCCCTTGTCCGCCCAGTAGGCGATGGGAGGGGCCGCCAGCATGTAGACCACCATGAAAGCCGAGGCCAGGCTTCCGGCCTGGGCGTCCGTCATCAGGAGTTCCCCCTGGATGAGGGGCAGGAGGGAGTAGAGGACCTGACGGTCGAGGTAGTTGACGAGGTTCACGCAGAGGAGAAGACCCAGGACGTAGTTGGCGGACTGGCCCCGGGCCGGGGGAGTCAGGGAAGGGGTCCTAGTATACACGGCAAGGAGTTCGCCGCGGGTTTTCTTCAAGGGATTTCCAGAGCTCCTTGCCGTGTACGACCCTAAGGAATCCTTTAGGATCGCGCGCTTGGCGCGCGATCCTATGAACAGCGGTTAAGGCTTTGCGGCGATAAACTCGCGTTGCGAATTTATCGCCGCGTATACTAGAGCTTGTAGACCGCGTCACCGATCCTTACCCTGTCCGCCACCTTGATCCCCACCCACTCCCCGGCCGAGGCCCCGGGAACTCCGGCGCAGTTGACCTCCATGTGCTCGACCTTCTGGGTGAGGTCCGTGGTGTGGCCCTTGATCCGGATCGCGTCCCCCACGGCCAAGGGGGCCTCCAGGACCAGGCTGATGACCCCTATCTTCTTGTAGTAGTCCCTGACCTTGCCGAGAAAGACGGCCCCCACGATCTGCTGCTCGGGAGTGATGCGCCAGACCGGGGTCTTGGGGGGGATGGGAGGCTCTTGTTTCTGGATTTTCTTCTTTCGTTCCATGGTCGTTATTTTCCGACGCAGAAGCGCGAGAAGATCCTGAGCAGGACCTCCTCAGGGGTCCCCTCGCCTAGGATCTCGCCGAGCCGGCGCAGGGCTTCCCGAAGGTGGCAGGCGAGGCGGTCCTCCCACTGGGGGAGGGCCAGGAGCGCTGAGCCCTCCGCAAGCTCGGCCGCTGAGCGCTGCAGGGCCTCGTGGTGGCGCAGGGAGGTGACCAGGACGTGGGACTCACTTTCCGGAGGGGACCCGGAGAGGCGCTCGGCGATGAGGCTGAGCAGGTCCGGGAGCCCCTCGCGCGTGAGGGCACAGACGCGGGCCTCGGCCGGAAGGTCGGCGCGCCTGGGAAGGTCCGACTTGCTGAGCACTGTGAGGACCGGCCTTGCCTCCCGCGCCGCGGACTCCAGGATCTCCCGGTGGACGCGCTCGTCCTCGGCCTCGAGGGGCCGGGAGCCGTCCACCACGAGGAGGGCCATGTCCGAGGATCGCAGGGCGCGCCGGGCGCGCAGGAGCCCCTCCGCCTCGGCCGGGTCCCGGCACTCCGCCCGCAGCCCCGCGGTGTCGATGAGGATCCCGGGGATGCCGGAGAGGCTCGCGGGCTCCTCGAGGGTGTCGCGCGTGGTGCCGGGGGTCGGGGAGACGATCGCGCGGTCAAAGCCGAGCAGGGCGTTCAAGAGGCTCGACTTGCCGGCATTGGGCCGGCCCACGATGCACAGGCGCGCCCCCTCCGAAACCAGGCGCCCCTGGGCGAAGGTCCCGGCCAGGGCCAGGATCCGCTCCCGGAGAAGCTTGAGTTCCGAGGAGGCCTCCTCGGGGGAAAGGCTCGGGATGTCCTCCTCGGGGTGGTCGAGGCTCGCCTCGATGCGGGCCAGGAGATCCAGGATAGGCTCGCGCAGGGAACCGACCGCTTGAGAGAGCCCCCCCTCCAACTGGGCCAGGGCCGAGCGGTGGGCGAGCTCGGTCCCGGCCCGGATCAGGGCGCAGACGGCCTCGGCCTGGGCTAGGTCCAGGCGGCCGTTCACAAAGGCCCTCTGCGTGAACTCGCCGGGCTCCGCCAGCCTCGCCCCGGCCTTGAGGGCCGCCGCAAGGAGCTTTCTCATGATGTAGGGAGAGCCGTGGCAGGTGATCTCCAGGAGATCCTCCCCGGTCGCGCTCCCGGGTCCCGGGAAATGTCCAGTATGAAAGCCACACCCGTACGGAGTAC
>CAYLZQ010000126.1:3042-6229 GCA_964388045.1 uncultured Elusimicrobia bacterium
CTGATCCACGGGGTCGGAGCCGCAGGAGGCTTGGGCCAGGACCGCGCGCCTGGGCTCCAGCGCCCCCCTGGGGCTCAGGAAGGAGAGGGCCGCCCCCAGGGCCTGGGGGCCGCTCAAGCGCAGGATGCCCAGGGCCCCGACGCCGGGAGGCGTCGCCACAGCAACGATGGTTTCTTCGGACACTAGTCTTTTCGGGGCCTCAGCACGATCTTGCGCCAGGGCCCCTCCCCCTCCGAGGCCGTGACCACGTCCGGATGGCCTGCCAGGTGCCGGTGGACCAGGCGCCGCATGGACGCGTCCATGGGCTCCAGGCGAAAGGACTTTCCCGTGGACTTGACCTCTTGAATTCCCCTCTCGGCCTGGGCGAGCATCTCCCCCTCCCTCTTTTCCCAGTATCCCAGCGCGTCCACCTGGACCGCCACCGGGGCCTGGAGGCGCCTGGTCATCATCAGGGTCATCAGGAACTGCAGGGCCTCGAGGTTTCTCCCCTCCTTGCCGATCAAGCGGTTGGCTTCCTGGGTCTCGACCACCGCCCTCACCCGCTCCTGTTTCTCGTCCCAGGCCGCCTTGACCGCGGCCTCGGGGAAGCGCATGAGCTCGAGGATCTCCTGGAGCAGGGCCTGGGCCTGCGAGCAGGCGGCCTGGATGTCAAGGCCGGTCTCTTGGGCCGCAGGGGCCTTCGCCGGGACCCTGGCCGCCTCGGCAGGGCGCGCCGGGACTTCCACGGGGCGCTGGGCGTTGCCGCGGCGCTCCCTCTCGCTTCTGGCCACGGCCGGGGCGCTGGGGGGGGCCTGGGCCGGCTCCGGGCCCCATCTCTTCTCGGTGAGCCGGACCCTAGCCGGCCTGGCTCCCAGGCCCATGAAGCCCGAGCTCGCCTCCTGTAGTATCTGGACTTCGACCTGGTCGCGGCGCAGGCCCGTTTTCCTCAGGGCGTTCTCCACCGCTTCGGCCACTGTTTTGCCTTCGCTTTCGATGGATTCCATAGCTCCTCCTAATCGATGCGACAAGAAATCCGGCCAGAGTTTTCCGGAGAGGAGGGCGGAGGATTTCTTGCCGCGTCACACCTTAAATGCCGTTGAATTCGGGGCGCGCAGCGCCCCGAGCTATGAGCGCCGTTCCCCATTCTCGAAATGCCCCTTCAAGGCGATCTGCTGCAGGGTGCTCAGCACGCTGCTGGTCAGCCAGTAGAGCACCAGGCCCGAGGGGAAATTGAGGAACATGAAGGTGAAGATGAGGGGCATCCAACTCATGATCTTGGCCTGGGCCGGGTCCGCGGAGGGCGGGTTGAGCCTGCCCTGGAGGAACATCAGCCCTCCCATCAGGAGGGGCAGCACGTAATAAGGGTCCTTGGCCGACAGGTCCTTGATCCAGAGGATCCAGGGGGCGCCGTGGAGCTCCCAGGCGTTGCGCAGGGCGTTGAAGAGCGCGATGAAGACCGGCATCTGGAGGAGCATGGGCAGGCAGCCCCCCAGGGGATTGGCCCCCTGCTTCTTGTAGAGATCCATCATCTCGGCGTTGAGGCGCTGGGGCTCCTTGGCGTATCTCTGCTGGAGCCGGGCGATCTCGGGCTGGAGGCGCTTCATGGCCGCGGTCGCCTTGAGGCTTTTGTAGGTGAGGGGAAACAGGAGTATCTGGAGGAGGATGGTCAGCAGGATGACGGACCAGCCCCAGTTCCCGGTCAGGCGGTGGAGGCGATCGAGGATCCTGAGGGCCAGGCGCCCGAGCTGGGCGAAGAAGCCGAAGTCTATGGAGCGCTCAAGGCCCGCGCGGTAGCGCGAAAGCCAGGTGTGGCCCTTGGCCCCGAGGTAGTAGGGGATCTCCCAGGCGCGCGAGGCTCCGGGCGGGAGGCTCGCGCTTTTGGCCGTCAGGATGACCTGGGGAGGAAGGCGGCTCTCGAGCTCTGCGAAGTCCTCCGGGGAGGCGAGCAGGGCGGCCAGGAAGTAGCGGTTGTCCACCCCCACCCAGCGGTAGGCCGGGCTCCTGGTCCCTGGCTTGAAGACCTCGACCTTCCCGGCCAGGCCCTTCTGCCCGGCGAGGAGCCCCAGGGCCCGCCAGAGCTTCGGGTTCTCGGACTCCTCGCTGGGGATGGTGCCCAGGCCCGGGCCCAGGGAGATGGTCCAGGCCCCGCTCTCCACGGTCTTGTTGCCCGCGTTGGTCAGGGTGAGGCGCAGCCTGGGGAGGGTCCCTTCCCCCTCCGGGATGAACTCCTTGAGGATCCTGACCCCATCGGGCCTCATGGCGCTTAAGACCCCGGAGGCCTTGGGGTCGCGCTGGAATGTGAGCTCGGGCCAGGTCGCCAGGAATCCGGGCCTGGGATCGTGGACCAGCTCCACGGTCCCCAGGGGCTCGCGGTAGCGGCAGCTCACCAGGGCCGCCCCGCGCGGATGGATGCGCACCTCGGCGCGGCCGAGCTGGGCGCTCGGGGCCTCCTGCTCGAGGGCCTTGCGGTCAGGCGCAGGCTCTGAGGCGGGGGTCTCGCGCTTGACGGGGAGCTCCGACCCCGGAGCCGGCTTGGGCGGAGCCGCGCGCTTCTCGACCAAGCCGAACCAGAGGGCGTAGACCGCAATCGAGAGGCCCACGGCGAGGAGGAGGTTCTTGTCCATGTTATCGCCCGAGGCAGAGCCGAGGGCCGCGGGTTGTGCGGCCGTTTCGTTTATTAAGGTCCGTGACTCCCACGGGCGCCGGATCGAATCCCGCCGGGTGGAAGGGCTGGCAGCGCCCAAGGCGCAGGAGGGCCAGCCCCAGGTGCTCAAGACAGTGGCCACCGAAATCGCCCTGATCGGACGAGGTGTAGAAGAAGGGGCGCTGATTTCTAAGGAAGCGTTGGCAGAATGAGAAGGCAACCCAGAATTTTTTCATTCACTAGCGTCTGTTTAACCCTGGTTTTCGTTTCGCTGGCTGGCCTTGCGCAGGAAGCTCAGGCGGCACAGATCAAGCGGGTCCAGCGGGGTGTTGCCAATTTCGACATCGACGACGTGGTGCAGTCGGTTCCCCTCTCCTACGGCGTTAACCAGGCCAAGTCCATTATACTGTTGACCGTCAACGAGGATGGCGTCACCGCTGGCCGGGATCAGAACATGTTTTTCACCGGCCAATTCGAGGACAGCGCCACGATCGCGATCGACCGGGCCGGCGGCACCTCATATGCCTCCGTCTTCTGGCAGGTGGTCGAATTTGAGGATGGGGT
>CAYLZQ010000127.1:0-6151 GCA_964388045.1 uncultured Elusimicrobia bacterium
CACGGCCACCGGCTCCGGGGAGAGCATACGGCAGGCGATGAGGCTTGAGGGGTTGTAGAAAGCGATCCCAAGAAAGCGTCCCGAGGAGGCGAGGACCTCCGCGAGGTCCCCCGGCTGGGGGCTGCCCTCGAGACGCTCTATCTCGTTGGAGAAGACCCAGAGGTGTCCGCCCAGCAGACGCCTCTCCTGGCCGGGCTTGAGCCGGACCTTGAGGAGGTTCTCAGGCTCTGGATTCAACCGGATCCCCCGGCGAGGCCCCGAAGCGCCTCGCAAAACTTCCCCCGCGCACGGAGAGCTCCAAAAGCCCTGAAGAGCCGATGAGGGCCACGGGGGAGCCCTGGGGGACCGCCGCATAGTGAGACCTCACGGCTCCCAGGTCTCGCCTGAAGAAAAAAATTCGCGCGGGACTCCTGATGTCGGTTGCGCGCAGATTGGTCGCCGCGTTTCCGAAGCGGTCGATGGCGAGAATCTCGCCGCGAACCCCGCCTCCCCTGCGGATGGGCTCCGGGAAGGGAAGGCAGGCCGCCTCACGGACCCGGGGCCCCAGCCGGAGGGGCGAGAGCCCCCGCGCCAGCCGCGCGGCCACTGGAGCGAAGACGTCCCGTCCGTGGAAGGTCGCGCTGAGCTCGGGCATCCACGGCCGGCGGACCACCTCACGCCGATCCAGGACCGGCTCCTCGAGCCAGCCCAGGATACCGTTGTCCGGCGCGAGAAACTGCTGGCGGGCCGTGCGCGCCCAGAGGATGCGGCGTGCCGAGCCGACCCCGGGATCCACGACGGCCACGAAGAGCGAGCCTCGGGGAAAATAGGGGACGCTCACGCGCAAGAGGTAGGCCCCGGCGCGCACATCCTGGGGGGGCACCTCGTGGCACAAGTCCACGATCCTGGCGCCCGGGGCCTGGGCCAGGATCATCCCCTTCATGACGCCCACGTAGTGGTCCCTGGTCCCGAAGTCGGTCAGGAGGACGATGGGCGCCTTCAATAGACCCCCCCCCGGCGCAGGATCTCGCGCACCGAGCCCTTGTAGCCGTCCAGGTCGAAGCACTCGGCCAGGCCCCTCTTTGAAAGGCGCCCGGCCACCGCGGGATCGGAGGCCAGGAGCTCCTGGAAGCCCTCCCGCGACCTCCAGCTCCTCATCGCGCTTTTCTGCACCAAGTCATAGGCCTGGAGGCGGCCCAAGCCCGCGTCGATGAGCCTGAGCATGACTTTCTGCGAAAAGACCAGGCCCAGGGAGCGCCCGAGGTTCTCCCTCATCCTCTCGGGATGGACCTGGAGGCCCTCCAGGATCCCCTTGAATCGGGCGAGCATGAAATCGAGGAGAAGGCAGGCATCCGGCAGGATCACGCGCTCGACCGAGGAGTGGCTGATGTCGCGCTCGTGCCAGAGGGCTATGTCCTCCAGAGCGGCGGCGGCGTAGGAGCGCACCAGCCGGGAAAGCCCGCAGAGGTTTTCCGAGAGCACCGGGTTCCTCTTGTGGGGCATGGCCGAGGAGCCCTTCTGACCCTGCGCGAAGGGCTCCTCGAGCTCGAGGACCTCGGTCCTCTGGAGGTGCCTGATCTCGGTGGCGAAGCGCTCGATGGCCGCGGCGGAGAGGGCCAGGGCCTGGAGGAAGTCGGCATGGCGGTCTCGCGGGATCACTTGGGTTGAGACCGGCTCGGGCGCAAGGCCCAATCTAGCGCAGACCCTGGCCTCGGCGGCCGGCCCGATCTGGGTGAAGGCCCCCACCGCGCCCGAGATCTTGCCATAGGCAACGAGCCCCCGGGCCCTGCGCAGGCGCTCGAGGTTGCGCAGGGCCTCGGCGTGCCAGCCCGCGAGCTTGACCCCGAAGGTGATCGGCTCCGCGTGGACCCCGTGCGTGCGGCCCGCCATCCAGGTAAGCTCATGCCTGCGCGCGAGGGCCTTGATCCGCGAGGCGACCCGGATCCAGCCCGCGATCAGGAGGTCCGCGGAATCCCGGAGCTGGATGGCCAGGGCCGTGTCCAGGACGTCGGAGGAGGTGAGCCCGTAGTGCAGGTAGCGGGCCAGCCTCGGGGCCCTGGCCCTAAGCCCCTCGGCCACCGCGGACAACAGGCCGATCACCTCATGGCCGGACTGGGACTCCCGGAGCTTGGCCTGGGCCAGCAGGGCCTTGTGGGAGAGCCCGCGCAGGGCCTTAAGCTCGGAGGCCGCGATCCCCTTTCCCCGGGAGAGGGCCTCCAGGAAGGCCTCCTCCACCCGGAGCATCACCCGCAGGCGGTTCTCCTCGGACCAGATCCCGAGCATCTCCGGACGCGCGTATCTTGCGATCATAAGCCCTCCTCCTGGGGACTCAGGCGCCTGCCCAGCCGGTAAAAGCCCAGGCCCGCGACCGCCCCCGTGGCCGCGACCAGAAGCCACGGGGCGCCGGGCCAGCGCGGGCTCAAGTGCTGGAGGGCCAAGCCTCCCAGGAGAGGCCCCAGGGCCGAGCCGGCCTGGGAGGTGAGTCCTTGAAATCCGAGGTAGCGCCCCTTGAGCCTCGCCGGGGCGAGGTTGACGGCCAGGGCCTGAAGCCCCGGGGCAGCGACGACCTCTCCCAGGCTCACCACCACGACGGCCGAAGCCATCAGGGGAAACCCCCGCGCCCATCCCACCCAGCCGTAGCCCAGGGCGTAGAGGAGGGACCCGCAGGCGAGCACGAGGCTCAGGCGCAGCCTGCGCATGAGGCCGGTGATCCAGCGCTGGGTGAGGATCACCACCAGGCCGTTAAGCCCGAAGAGGAGCCCTACCTCCCTCTCGCTCAAGGCCGCGAAGCGCACCGAATGCACGGAAAGGCTGACCACCAACTGCGACATGACCACGGCCAGGAGCAGCCCGCAGGCGCAGAACTCAAGGAGCCTCGCGTCCCCCGCCGCGCTCATGACGCCCCGCAGGGAGAATGGGGCCTCGCGCGCCGGGCCGTCATCCTCCAGGCCCCAGCGGAGGGCCCCCAGGCAGAGGGCGCAGACGACGGCGGTCCCCGCGAACATCAGGGGATAGGACCTCTCGGCGAGCAGCCCGCCCAGGGCTGGGCCCACGGCCCAACCCAGGTTCATCGCGACCCTGAGGCTGCCGTAGGCAGACGCCCTCTGATGGGCCGGGTACTCCTCGGCGACCCAGCTCCTGATGGCCGGCTCGAAAAAGGCGCCCAGGAAACTCGAGAGCACGCCCAGGCCCACGAGAAGCCAGGTCGGCCCCAGCCCCATAGCCAGCCCCATCCCGGCCGCGGTCAAGGAGCGCAGGGCGAGGGCCAGCTCCATCACGCGCTTGGACCCCCAGAGGTCCGAAAGCTCCCCTCCGAAACCCTGGGAGAAAGCCGTGGAGAGCATGGTGAGGGAGAGGGCCAGGCCCACAAGACCCATGGAAAGCCCCCTGGCCCGGTGGAGGTAGATGGCGAAGAAGGGAAATGAGAGGGCCAGAGCGGCGCTCAGGGCGCACTGGCAGGCCAGAAGGGTCCCCAGGGACCTGCGGCTTCTCATGTGACAAAATCCCTTAAAAAATAGCAGCCTTCATGAAAAATTTTTACCCCCTCTTCTACTCACCTCCCCGCGGGGGAGGTGAGTTACATCCTCACTCCCCTTCCTGGGCTCCGGCCGCCTGCTTGCTGGCATCGGTCAGGGGCACGAGCGCCCCGCACTGGGAACAGGAATCCGGAGGGCTAAGCTGGAGGGGATATGAGATCAGGGTCCGGACTGGGACCCTGAGGCCCAAGGGGGCGATGGAGCGGTCCACGATCCCCCCCACCCCCACGACCTTGGCCCCGTAGGCCAGGGCCAGAGCCACGATCTCAGCGGTCAGCCTGCCCGTGGTCAGGACATCCTCCACGACCAGAGCCCACTCCCCCCTCTCCAGCCTGAAGTCCCGGCGCAGGGCCATCATCCCGCTGGTCCGCTCGGCGAAGATCGCCCGGCACTTCTTGATCCGCGCCATCTCCTGGCCCAGGACCATCGAGGACATCCCGGGAGAGACCACCACGTCCACCGGCTGCGGGAACTTGGCCGCCAGGGCCTTGGCGAGCTTGTGGGCCACGTGGGGGTATTGCAGGACGAGGGCGGTCTGGAAGTAGACCGGGGTGTGGAGGCCCGAGGCCAGCTGGAAATGCCCGGAAACCACGGCCCCGTGCTCCTGGAGGAGCCCCAGGACGTCCATCTTCTTCATGATCGACATGACTTCACCTCCGCCTCGGAATCAGAATTCCCTCGTCTCGGCAACTATCTCAGGTTCCTCAATCCCACCCCCCTGCCGCGGGGAGGGGAGAACTCGGCCCCCTCGGCCCTCACTCTCCCCGCGGGGGAGGCGAGTCATTTCTCGTCTCAAAACGCCCCGGGGCGCGCCTCCGGCCATCCTCCAGGGCCTTCTCGATCTGGTCGGCAGCCATCTTGCTCAGGCGCGGCTCCAGGTCGGGCTGGTTGAGGTCCCCCTTGACCCTGAAGCCGATGGCCGGCCGCCCCGCCTCGTCGACCCACCATTCAGGCAGGGGGGCGCGGTAGCCCGTCAGCCGGGTAAGGATCGACATGTCCACCGTCTCCCGGCTGAAGTCGGCTTTCCCGTCCGCGTAGGCCACTAGCTGGGGGCTGTCCACGTAGCAGAAGCGGGTGGTGACCACTCCCTTTTCGATCCCATAGTGCCCATCGATGCGGGTGAAATCCAGGGTCTTCGGGTAGGCCGTGGCAGCGCTCAGGACCGAGAGGTTGTTCATCTTGTGCATGTAGACATAGGGTAGAAAGATGATTTTAAGAAATTTGTGGGAGTTTTGGACGGCCTGGATGTCCTGGACCCGGCCGGGCCCGAAGCTCACCCGCACCTCGCCGCTCACCCTTTCGAGGGAGGGGGTCACCCCGTGGAGATCCCAAAGGATGTCCGTATTCTTGAAAGAAAAGTGGCGGTGCGCCACCTCCCCGATCCTGATGCGGCCGATCGTATCCGGGAACCTCTTCGGGATCGCATACTTGAAGGTCCTCACCCAGGGTCTCTTCGGGGCCTCTTTGACGTCGCCGGCCGAGACCGGCCGCGTCGAGGACCCCGCGAAGGCCGCATCCAGGAGCTCCTGGACCGCCTCCCAACTCAGGCGGTCCAGGCTTCCGGAGATCGACACCTCCTTGGGATCGGAGAGGCGCAGGACGCGCCCCTTAAGACGGAAGGTCGAGTCCCTCCACTTGAGCGAAAGCCCTTCCAGCCTCAGGTCCTCCCTCACGAGGCTCGCCGAGCCCTGGATATGGGTGAAGGAATTCCCAAAAGCGGCCAGGGCCCCCTCCGAAAGGAAGACCCTCAGCCGGGAGAAATCCTCGGTGGCCTCCAGTTCGAGGATTTCGCCCTCCAGCCTCTGACGCGGAAAGAGGATCGAGAATCCCTTGAGGAGGAGCCGTGCCTCATGGAGGGCAAGCCGGTCGAGGGGCCCGGAAAGGCCCGCCCGGCCCGAGGCGAGCCCCTTGGGCTGGTAGGACTCGAGGGCCCTGCGAAAGGAGGGGACGGCCTCCAGGGGAAACTCACCCGCCGAAAGCTCCGCCTGGATCCGCGCAGGCCTGCTGCTCAAGTCCACCAGGCCCTTAGCGCTTACCGCGAGGGGCGAGGCCTCCAGGCGAACCTCATCCGCGCGTATCCGCCCTGGAGGGAACTCCAGGTTGAGTCGCCACCGGCTGGGGGGCAGGGAGAGATCAAGGTCCCTCTGGAAGTGCCGGACCCACTCCGCCGGACCCAGGGCCGGGGCCGAGACCTGGGCCGTCAGCCTACCGGCCGGCAGACCCTCCAGTCTCGCGGAGCCGCGCAGGGGCGTCCCGTCGACCATAAGCTCAAAGCTTCCCTCCAGGACCGCCTCGGGCCACCTGAAGCAAGCCAGGGAGGCTGAGCCCTCCAGGGCCAGGGAGGCCCTGACCTCGCGCTCCCCGAGGCGGCTGGTGTTGTCGAAGCTCCCCGAGAAGGCGAAAGGCTGCTCCGAGTCAAAACGGGTGAGGACGAGCCTCAACCTCTCGATCTTGGTGCGCCTTCGCCTCAGGCGGTCGTCCACCTCGAGGACCCCGCTCTCCACCGCCGTATTCTCCGCGGCCAACGTGACGGGGAGGGAGAAGCGCCCCAGCCTCGCCGCCCGGGCCGTGGGCGTGGATTCCAGGAGGTCCGCGAAGCTCCAACGGCCATCCTCCCCCTTCCAAAGGCTGATCCG
>CAYLZQ010000128.1:0-6107 GCA_964388045.1 uncultured Elusimicrobia bacterium
GGCAGATCCTCTGAAATTATCAGGAGATCTCTTGAAAGTCGGCGGGGAACTTCAGGCTAGACCCTGCCCTCCTACTCGTACCTGAGGGCTTCTATGGGGCTGAGCCGCGAGGCTTTCCGGGCCGGCCAGAGCCCGAAGGCGACTCCGACCGCAGCCGAGAAGGCGAAGGCCAGGCCCACTGCGCCGGCAGAGAGGGAGGCGGCCCAACCCGCCAGGGAGGACATCAGCCGGGTGATCCCCCATCCCAGCAGGATTCCGATGACCCCCCCGGTCACGCTGACCACGACGGCCTCGATGAGGAACTGGGCCAGGATGTCCCGCCGCCTGGCTCCCACCGCCTTGCGCAGGCCGATCTCGCGGGTCCTTTCAGTGACCGAGACCAGCATGATGTTCATGATCCCGATCCCCCCCACCAACAGCGAGATGGCCGCGATGCAGGCCAGAAGCCAGGACATGGTACGGCTCGTCTCGGAGAGGGCCTCCTGGACCTCGGCCATGTTGCGGATGTCGAAGGTGTCCTGCTGCGAGGGCGGCAGCCTGTGGCGCCTGACGACGAGGTCCCTGATCGAATCCTGCGCCTGATCCATGAGGTCCGCCGAGGCGATCTCGATGTCTATGGAGTCCACGTGGTTCTTGCCCAAGAGCCTGCGCATGGCCGTGGAGAGGGGGATGGCGATCATGTCGTCCTGGTCCCGCCAGGCCGTGGCCCCCTTCTCCGGAAGGATGCCGATCACCTGGAAGTTGACCCGGTTGATCTTGATGAGCTCCCCGATCGGGTTGGCCCCCCCGAAGAGCTCCCGGGCCGGAGTCAGGCCGATGACGGCCAACCGGGCGCGCTGGCGCTCCTCCTCGGCCGTGAAGAAGCGCCCCGCAGCCGGCAGGGAGGCGCGCATGGGGACGTAATCCGGGGTCGTGCCCAGGATCTGAGTGCTCCAGTTCTTGTTGCCGAAGATCACCTGCCCCCGGCCGGAGACGGAGGGGGCCGTCCTCGTCACCCCGGGGACTGACTCCAGAATGTCCTTGGAGTCCTCGAGACTCAGGCGGGTGACCGCGCCCGCTTCCGTGGCGACTCCGCGAAGGCTTCGGGAGCCGGTCCTGAGGACAAGGAGGTTCGATCCCATGGAGGCGAGCCTGGCCTCGATGGAGCGTCGCGCCCCGGTCCCAAGGGCGAGCATGGCGATCACCGCGGCGACGCCGATCAAGATGCCCAGCATGGAAAGCCCTGAGCGCACCTTGTTGGCCAGGAGAGCCCTGGCCGCCTGGCGGAAGTGTTCAGTCCCCTCCCTGAGGCTCAGGACCGAGGGAGCGGCCATCGAAGGGGCGGCCAGAACGGCGGCCTGGAGGGAGACCCGGCCCCCGGGCTCCCTCTCCCCTGAGGCCTCATCAGCCTGGATCATGCCGTCGCGCATGCGGATCAGGCGCCTGGCGTAGCGGGCTATCTCAGGCTCATGGGTGACCAGGATCACCGTGATGCCCCGGGCGTTGAGGGCCGCGAGAATCTCCATGATCTCCCTCTCGCTTTGGGAGTCCAGGTTCCCGGTGGGCTCGTCGGCCAGGATGATCCTGGGCTCGTTGACCAGGGCGCGGGCGATGGCCACCCGCTGCTGCTGGCCTCCCGAGAGCTCGCTGGGCTTGTGCTGGAGCCTGGAGCCCAGGCCGACCTCCTCGAGCAGGAGCCTGGGCCTGGAGGGCTCCCGCCCGTTGGCGCGATAAAGGAGGGGAAGGCCCACGTTCTCCAGGGCGCTCGTGCGGGGCAGGAGGTTGAACTGCTGAAAGACGAATCCGATGGCCCGGCTCCGCAGGGCCGCCAGCTCGTCCTCGCCAAGCCTCGAGACTTCGCGGCCCAGGAGCTCGTAGGTTCCGGATTCCGGGACGTCCAGGAGCCCCAGGACATGCATCAGGGTGGATTTCCCGGAACCGGAGGGGCCCATGATGGCCACGAACTCCCCTGGCTCGATGGAGAAAGACACCCCGCGCAGGGCGGGCACTGCCGCCGCTCCCATCTGGTAGGTCTTTCGGACTCCGGAGATCCTGATCATCTCTGGTTCGGCCTCTCCCTTCCCTCGCGCCTGGCGCCGGGACGCCCCCAGGGAGAGAAAGGGCTCCCCTGGGGCCCGCCTCCTTTGGGAAGCTGGAAGGCGCGCACGAGCACCGGGTCTCCTTCCTCGATCCCTGAGAGGACCTCTATCCTCTTTCCATCCGAGATCCCGGTCTTGATCTCCCGGCGAAGGGGCCTGCCCTTCCCGGAGGGATCGGGAACCAGGACGAATGAGCCCCCCTCCTCCTGCCGCACCGCCTCGGCAGGCAAAACCAGGGCGTTCTCCCTGCGGGCCACCAGAAAGGTCACATTAGCCGTCATGCCGCTCCTCATGAAGCCCGGGACGCTCCCGGGAGCCACCTCCACCTCATAGATGGTCACGTTGTTGACGGTCCTGGCCTCGTAGGCCACGTGGTCCACCCGGGCCGAGACCCTCTCCCGCGGATAGGCGTCCAAGACTATCTCGGCCTCCTGCCCCAGCCCGACCCTCCCGATGTCGGTCTCGTCCACCTGAGCCTTGACGATGAGGCGGTTGGACATGACGAGCACCGGGTCCTGGGCCGTCACGCTCTGGCCGGGCTCGACGTTGCGGGAGATGACGAGTCCGCCCAGGGGCGCGACCAGGGGGGTGGGCTTGTAGAGGTCCTGCCAGTGGGCCAGCTCCGAGGGCCCCTTGGCCCGCGCCGCGTCCAGGAGGGCCGCGCGCTCCACCGAGCTCATCCAGGCCAGGACCTGGCCCTTGCGGACCTCCTGCCCTTCCCTGACCAGGATCTCCTCAGCGCGGCCGGGGATGGGCGGCTTGATCTCCACCCGGTTCTGGGGCTGGACCACTCCCGTGGCCAGGACGCTGACGCTCAGGCCAGCCCTCTGGACCATGACTGCGCGCAAGGAATCCCGGTCCTGCCTGCGCAGGATGCGCTTGAGCCCCAGGCCGGCGATCAGGGCGAGGGCCAGGAGCGCGATCAAAAACCTCCTGCCTGCGGTCATGGTATTCGGCCGCTTGCCTCAACCAGCCCTACGGGCCCAGCCGCGCCTTGCGGCGCGTCGCTCGTGACTCGGCGCTCGTCTGGCTCGCGCCACTCGCCCTCTGCGAGCGGCAGCGAGCGTACTGACGCCCATAAGGAATTGTTTTGGGCGTCACATGCGCATTCGACCGCGAATGCTTCGGTCATGGCATTCCTCCCCTCCCCTGCGCCTTTTCCCACTGCGCCTGGGCGAGCTCCGCGTCCCGGAGCGAGGACAGGTGGGTCTTCTGGGTGGCGATGAGGTCGTTCTCGATGAGGTCCCAGTCCTCGAAGGAGAGCAGGCCGCTGGTGTACTGGCTCCGGGCGATCTGGGCCCGGACCTCGGCCGCCTCCAGGAACTCCCTCTGGACCTCGGTTCTCTCCGCCGCGTCCTGGAAGGCGGCGAAGCCCTCCTCCAGGCGCAGCAGGCTCTCGTCGCGAGCGCTCCGGAGGCCGGCCTGCGCCTTCAGGCTCTCTGCGCGCGCGCCCCGGAGCTCGAAGATGTTTCGCCCTCCTGGGAAGAAGGGGAAGGAGAGGCTCAGGCCCGCGGACCAGCGGTCCCTGTCCGGGGGCCAGTCGCTTCCCCTGCGGGAGACCGAGCCCGTGGCGGAGAGCTCTGGAAAGAACTGGCTCCTGGCGACGGCCACGCCGGCCTCGGCCGCCCTCGCCTGGGCCCGGGCCTCGAGGAAGGCCGGGGTGCGGGGTGCCAAGGCCGTCCACTCCGGAGGCTCTCCAGGCGCCTGAGCCCTCAGGGTTCCTGTGGCCTGGAGGACAGAAAACTCAGGGCGCCCCAGGGCCCGTCCCAGCTCCCTCTGGGCCACCCTGAGGCCGCGCCTGGCCTGCGAGACCTCGAAAACCGCCTGACGATGGGCCGCCCTGCTCCTGAGGAAGGAGCCCTTGTGCTCCCGGCCCGCCTCGTAGCGAAGCTCCACGAGGCGGACGTTCTCCTGGCGCCTCGCGGCGATGGCCTCGGCCAGGACGAGCTGCTCCTGGGAGTAGAGCAGGCGCGCGAAGGCCGTCTTGAGGTCGTAGCCGAGGCTGGCCCGGAGCGCCTGGAGCTCCGCCTCGACCCTCTCAAGCTCCGCCGAGCTTTTTTCGACTCCGGCCTTGCTCTTGAGGCCAGAGAATAGGCTCTGGCGCGCGGAAAGCCCGGCGGAGAACTCCTCCCGGACTCCTGAGCCTGAGCCGGCCGAGTCCAGGCTGGTCGCGGAATTGGCCCTGGTATAGCCTGCCTCGGCCGAGAGCTGGGGCAGGAAATCGCTGAAGCTCGCCTGGCGCTGGGCCCTGGCCTTCCGGACAGCCTCCTCGGCCGCGGCCAAGCCTGGGTTGTTCCGGGAGGCCTCGCGGAGGCACTCCTCCCAGGTCAGTATCTCCGCGGCGCGGGCGTCGGGGGAGGCTGCCAGCAGGCCTAAGACGAGGGCGCAGGCCGATTTGATCTTCGTCAGGGTTTCTCCTGGGAGCGGCGTTTTTCCCACCGGGAGGCCCATTGGGCCTCCAGCCTCTCGAATCTCTCCCTCTGCTCCGGGGTCAGTATCTTGCGGATCTCGGCCTTGGTGGAGGCGCGTATCTCCTCGAACCTGGGCCTGAGCTCGGCGCGCAGGGCCTGGATCCTGCCGCGCTTGGCTTCCAGGAGGGCCGAGATCTCGCTTCTCTGCTCCGGACTCAGGTCCAGATTGCGGCTGAAGTGCTCCACCATCCGGCTGTAACGATGCTCGCTTCCCCAGCGGCAGCGCCCTTGAGTCCATCGCCCCAGGGCCGCGCCCGCCACCAGTCCCACGAGCAGGGATATGAGGATGTGCCTCCAATCTGGTTTCATGGTTCCTCCAGGATCAGGCCAAGAAGATCGTCCGGCTTTGGGGCCTGCGGCGAGAAAGCCGCCAGGGAAGGCCCCTCCTCGCCTCCAGCCAGGATCAGGGTCTCGGCGGAAACCCCGTTTCCGTCCGGCCACGCCAGTATGGCCAGCCCGGCCAAGGCCAGGCTGAAGGCAGGGGCCAGCCAGCGCAGGGTCCAAGCTGGAGTGGGAGCAGACTCCTCATGCCCCGGAAGGCCTCGCATGATCCTTTGAACCAGGGCCTCGGAGGGCGCCGGGGCAGGCGCCGCAAAGAGCGCTCCCGCGATCCTCCTCCACTCCTCGAGGCTCGCGCGGCACTCGGCGCAGGCGCCCAAATGGGCCTCAAGCTCCCGCAGCTCTGGCACAGGGAGTTCCCTGTCGTAGAGGTCGTAGAGCCGTTCACGGAGCTCTTCGTGTCTCATGGCCCTAGATAAGACGCTTCAGGGGCCCGAAAAGTGTCGCAGCTTTTCCTGGAGGATCGCGCGGGCGCGGCGCAGCCTGGCCTTGACGGAATCCACGGAGCATTCCAGCGCCTGGGCGATCTCCCGGTAGCTCAAGCCCTGAGTCTCCCTCAGGACGAGGGCCGCGCGCTGCTCCTCGGGGAGGCAGGAGAGGATGCGGGAGGCCAGGTCGGCGGCTTCCAGGGGCCTGGAGGGGTCCGACGAGGAGCCCAGCGCGCGCTGGAGCCTCTCTCCCTCCCTTTCCACCAACTCGTCGAGGGACTCTGTCCTGCGGCGGGCCTCCTTCCTGAGCACATCCAGGCAGTGGTTGGTCGCGACGCGGTGGAGCCAGGTGGAGAGGGAGCAGGCCCCTTCGAAGCCCTCCAGGGACCGGTAGGCCTTGAGGAAGACCTCCTGGGCCGCGTCCTCGGCCCTGGACCTGTCGGAGAGCAGGCAGAGACAGAGCTGAAGGACCCTGGCGTGATGCCTGCGCACTAGGGCCTCGTAGGCCTCGCGCAGGCCCGAGCGCGCCTGGCGCACGAGTTCGAGATCTTCCCTGTCTTCCACTACTGGCCTCGGGAAACTCTACCATTTCGCCGGAAGGGGATTGAATCCGCCGGCCGCGCGGTCCGGGATTAGGATGACGCGGCGGGAACGCAAATCCGCGCCAGGGCCATGGCGCCCAGCGCCAGCCCGAAGGCACAGATGACGGTGGCGCCAGTGGGCAGGTCTAGGAGGTAGGAGCCGTACATGCCCGCCAGGCTTAGGGCTGGCGCAAAAATAACTTCCCATTT
>CAYLZQ010000129.1:0-6097 GCA_964388045.1 uncultured Elusimicrobia bacterium
CTGTACGATATCGTGTGCGCGGGGAGGGACTCGAACCCTCACGCCTTTCGGCATAATCTGTACGATATCGTGTGCGCGGGGAGGGACTCGAACCCTCACGCCTTTCGGCATAATCTGTACGATATCGTGTGCGCGGGGAGGGACTCGAACCCTCACGCCTTTCGGCATACGCCCCTCAAACGTACGCGTCTGCCAGTTCCGCCACCCGCGCAGAATGGGGTCCTACTTGGTCTGACCCGGGGCGGGCACCTGAGGGACCGGCGCCTGCGGAGCCTGGACCGGAGGACGCTCCTTGACCCGGGCCGTGACGCTGGTCAGCCCGGCCCGGCTCGAGAGCAAGGTCAGAAACAGCGAGGTGAAGGCGAAGGTCCCGGCCAGGGTCGCTGTGAAGTTCTTGAGGAAGCTCGACCCCGTGGGGGTGTTGATCAGGGAGTCCCCCCCGCCCCCGAAGACCATGAGCCCCGCGCCCCGCCCTGACTGGAGGAGGACCACCAGGATCATCAGGATGCAGGCGATCACGTGAATGGTCAGCAAAAAGGAGTAGAACATGTTATTACTCGCCTCCCCCGCGGGGAGGCGAGTAGTTGAGGGGGCCGATATCTCCCCTCCCTACGGGAGGGGGTGGGGGTGGGGTTGATGGACCTGGACAGTTGCAGCACATAAAAAAATTATACCATAAACAAGCTATCGCGACCTCACGAAGCCAGGGCGGCGAGGCCGGGAAGGATCTTGCCCTCCAGTAGCTCCAGGCTCGCGCCTCCTCCCGTGGAGCAGTGCGTCATCTGATCGGTCAGGCCGGCCTTGGCCAGGACCGCCAGGCTGTCCCCCCCGCCCACGATCGTGACCGTCCCCTTCTTGGTCGCCTCGGCCATGGCCCGGGCGATGGCCAGGCTCCCCCTGGCGAAGGCCTCGATCTCGAAAATGCCCATGGGCCCGTTCCAGAAGACGGTCCTGGCCTTGGCGATCTGCTCCGCGAAGAACTCGATCGCGTGCGGCCCGATGTCCACTCCGATCAGGTTCGGGGGGATGGCCATGGCCTGGGTCACCGTGACCTTGGCGTCCGGCTGGATCTCTGGCACGGCCACGTGGTCCGCCGGGAGCAGGCACTCCACCTTCTTCGCGTAGGCCTTCTCGACGATGGCCTGGGCGTCGGGCATCCTCTCTTTCTCGAGCAGGGACTTCCCGATCGAGATCCCCTGGGAGGAGAGGAAGGTATAGGCCATCCCTCCCCCGATCACGAGGGCGTCCACCCGGTCGAGGAGCTTGATCAAGACCCCCAATTTGTCCGAGACCTTGGCCCCCCCGATGATCGCCAGGAAAGGCCGCTCGGGATTGCCGATCGTCCGGTCCAGGAACTCCAGCTCCTTCTGGACCAGGAAGCCGATCGCCCCGGCAAGGTGCCTGGCCACGCCGGCCGTTGAGGCGTGGGCGCGGTGCAGGGCCCCGAAGGCGTCCTGGACGAAGAAATCCCCGAGCCTGGAGAGAGCCTTCGCGAAATTCGGATCGTTGGCCTCTTCCCCCGCATGGAAGCGCAGGTTCTCCATCAGGATCACCCCGCCTGGCTCCAAGGCCGCGACCGCCCTCTCGGCCGAGGGGCCCACGCAGTCCTCCGCGAAGGAAACCGGCGCTCCGAGCAGTTTCTCGAGCTCGGCCTGCACGGGCCTGAGGCTGTACCTCGCGTCAGGCTTGCCCTTTGGCCGGCCGAAATGAGAAACCAGGATGACCCGGGCGCCCTGCTCCAGCAGGTGCTTCAAGGTCGTCAGGGTCTCGCGTATCCTGCGGTCGTCCTCGACCCTGCCGGACTTGACCGGGACGTTGTAATCGACCCGCACAAGAACGCGCTTGCCCTTCAAGGGCACGTCCTGGATGCGCCTGAGCTTCAGGGCGGGCTTGTCGCTGGGACCCGGATCCATCAGTAGATGCTCTTGCCCATCGCGGAACTGATAAGCTCGGCTGCGAGGACAGCGGTCGCGTTCTGGACGTCCTCCAAGGGGTTCACCTCCACGAGGTCCAGGGAGCGCAGCCGCTCCGAGTCCGCGGCGAGCTCCATCAAGAGGTGCGACTCCCGGTAGGTGAGCCCCCCGCGCTTGGCGGTCCCGGTACCGGGGGCGCTGCCCGGGTCCACCACGTCTATGTCGAAGCTCAGGTGGAAGCCCGCCGTCCCGTCCGAAGCCAGGTCGATCGCCTGCTCGATGATCGTCCCCATCCCGAAGCGGTCGATCTCCTGCATGGAGAAGACCCGGATCCCGGACCTGCGGAGGTTCTGGGCCTCGGCCTTGTCCACGTCCCTCACCCCCACCAGGCAGACGTTGCGCGGCTCCGCCTTGGGGGAGAAACCTCCCAGGCGCGCGAACTCCCTGTCGCCCATGCCCAGAAGGTGGGCCAAGGGCATCCCGTGGACGTTGCCGCTGGGGCTGGTCTGGGGGGTATTGATGTCCGCGTGGGCGTCCACGTAGATGAGGCCGATCTTGCGGCCCTGCTCGCGGAAGGCTCGGGCGACCCCGGTGAGCGACCCCACGGCCAGGCTGTGGTCCCCCCCGAGGCAGATGGGGATGCTGCCGGCCTTGACCGCCTCGTAGACCTTTCTCTCAAGCTCCCGGCAGACCTTGAGGATGGCAGAGGCGTTCCTGAGTCTCGGAGAGCTTCGGGGCTGCGCCGGAGGAACCTGGAGGTCCCCCGCGTCCTCCGCGTGGCAGCCTAGGTTCTGGAGGGACTCAAGCAGTCGCGCGCGGCGGATGGCCGCAGGGCCGCCGGAGGCCCCCTGCTTGCTCGCCCCCAGGTCCAGGGGCACGCCGAAGACGGTCGTCTTCCTTTTCAAGTCGGGGGGCCCTCCTTAAACCTTGACCGGAACCCCCATCTTCTTGGCGATGAAGACCGCCAGGTCCACGACCCGGTGGGAGTAGCCCCACTCGTTGTCGTACCACCCGAAGACCTTGACCAGGGTCTTCTCCACCACGTCGGTCAGGGTCGCGTCGAAGACGCAGCTCGCGGAGTTCCCGGTGAAGTCCCTGCTGACCAGCTCGGTGTCGCAGTACTGGAGAAAGCCCTTCAGGCGCCCGGTCTCGGCGGCCTTATTGAAGGCGGCGTTCACATCCTCCTTGCTCACCGACTTTTCGACCACGGCGGTCAGGTCCACGATCGAGACGTCCGGGGTCGGCACGCGGATCGCGATGCCGGTGAGCTTGCCCTTGAGGTTGGGAAGGACCAGCCCTATCGCCTTCGCGGCCCCGGTCGTGCTCGGGATCATGGAGACCGCGGCGGCCCGAGCCCGGCGCAGGTCCTTGTGGGCGAAGTCCAAAACGACCTGGTCGTTGGTGTAGGAGTGGACGGTCGTCATCACCCCGCACCTGATCCCGAAGGACTCGTCCAAGACCTTGGCCAGGGGGGCGAGACAGTTGGTCGTGCAGGAGGCGTTGGAGACCACCTGGTGCTTGGCCGGGTCGTAGAGGTCCTCGTTGATCCCCATGCAGACCGTGATGTCCTCCCCCTTGGCAGGGGCCGAGATGATCACCTTCCTGGCCCCGGCGGCGAGGTGGGCCTTGGCCTTCTCGGCCTCGGTGAAACGCCCGGTCGACTCGATCACGAGCTCCACCCCCAGGCTCTTCCAGGGGAGCCTCGCGGGATCCTTCTCAGCCAGGACCTTGACCCTCCTGCCCTCGATCACGAGGTCGCTTCCATCCGCCCTGACCTCGCCGGGGTAGATCCCGAAGGTCGAGTCGTACTTGAAGAGGTGGGCCAGGGTCCTGGCGTCCGTGAGGTCGTTGACCGCCACCCAGTTCAAGGCCGGGTTCTTGATCCCGGCCCGCATGACCAGGCGGCCGATCCTGCCGAAACCGTTGATGCCGATGTTGATAGCCATGAGTCCTCCCAAAAGATCGCAAAAACTGAGCTTATTCTAGCGATTTAGGAGGACTATTTCCACCCTCTGATCCGAGTAGGGTGCGCGGGCCGCGTCGGTGCTCACGTTCCTGGATGAGACCATCAGCTCGCGCAGGAGGTGCTGGGAGAGGCTCGCGGCCTGGGCCTCGCCCAGCTCCCTGGTTTCGGCGAAGATCCTGACCGCGATGGGGATGCCGGCGAAACGCCTCTTGATCAGGTCCGCGGCCGAACGCAGGAGATCCAGGCCCGCGGGGGCTGAGAGCTCGGAGGAGGCCTTGCCCTTCCCGAAGAGGACGGCTGAGTCGAGGCTGATGTGGAGGCCCGTGTCCTCCTGGTGCACGATCCCCTTGAAAAGCAGGGGCTTGCCCACGATCGTACGCGGGGACCCGCCGGGGTCCGTGAATGTGTAGACCGCGGAGTAGGAGCGCCCGGCCCGGATCCACTCCCCCTGGTCGTTCTGGCCGGTCCAGAGGAGCTCCTCGGGGGGATCCTTGGAGCCCTCGTAGTGGTGGAAAACTCTCCCCTCCTCGTCCGCGATGGTCAGGCTCCAGGCGTACTTCCTGGCCTCCTTGGGCTCCACCCTCCTCTGGAGGGCTTCCGCGAGCTGGTCGCGCACCCGGAAGGCGATGCCCGTCCTCTGGCTGAAGGTCGTGCGCCAGGGCTGGATCACCCTCTCATTGGCCAGGAACTCGGGGTGGGTCCTGCGCCAGGACACGGTGAGGGGCGAGATGGCAAGCAGGAGGGACTTGTCCGGGGCCAGGGAGGGCCGGATAGACTCATAGGGGTCCACCTCGATCTGGAGAGGGGGCTTGGCGATCCCCACTTTGCTCGGGGCCTCCTGGCCTCTGATGATGACCTCCTTGGGCAAGCTCCCCTCGAAAGCCGGCCTCTTTTTCTGATCCTCCGCAGGAGCTTGGCTAGGCGTCTCCTCCTGGGAACCCTCTTGAGCCAGGGCCGGAAGGGCCAGACTCATGCTCACGACCATCAGGATCTTAGTCATATTCACTCCGTAACTACTCGGGCTCCTCGACCCCACCCCTCCCGCAGGGAGGGGAGACATCGGCCCCCTCCCCCCTCGGCCCTTCGGGCCCGGGGCGCCGTATGCAGCAATGTTCTATCGCTGCGCCCGCGGGGGAGGCGAGTGTCATCACTCCAGGATGAAGCGGAAGGTGATCACGCCCCACTGCCTCTCCTCGGCCGCAAGCGGCTCGAACCTCCATTTCTTGAGGGCCTCCAGGGCCAGGCGGTCGAGCCGCCCGTAGCCCGAGGTTCCCTCGATGCGCAGGCCGGGCAGGACCTCCCCCTCGCGCGAGACCCAGAAGCGGACCGAGACTTCGGCCTCGAGCACCCCCTGCTCACGCAGCCAGGAGGGAAACTCCGGGATCTCGTAGGAGAGGACCCTGCGGTCGGCCAGGGGCCCCTCGATCTCCACCCCCTTCTTCTTCTCCGCCAGGGCCTGGGCCTTGCGCTGCTCCAGGGGAGGGGCGACGAAGGTCTCCAATTTCTGCCTGATCCTCTCAGGGGCCTCCCGCATCTGAGGAGTCAGCTCGATCCTGGCCATCTCGGCCGGGAAGATGGAGGCGATCTTGTCCTTGAGGTGCTCCGGCGCCTGGGCCTCCCGGAGAGGCGCGGCCGCTGGGGGAGGCAGGTGCCGGTGGGTCGGAGCGGCCATGGTCTCGATCCTCTGGATGGCGACCGCCTCCTGCCTCCTCTCCTCAAGAGCAAGCGCCTCCGGGAGGTTCCTGACCCGCTTCCTGCCTACTTCCTCGAGAGGGGGAAGTTCGGCCAGAGCCGCCCGTCTCGGCTCAAACCTCGGCTCGACATCCACCCTGGCCGCCTCGACTCGCCTGCGGCCCAAATCCAGTGCCTCAAGCCTCGCCTCGGGCTCCCGCCTTCCCTTGTCCTCAAGCTTGGGAGGCGCCTCGAGGAGGGTCCTCTGGGCCTCCGGGGCCTTGGCCTCCAGTATCTGGGGGATGGGCTTGGGGACTGTGGGGAGGGCCAGCTTGAGGAAGTTCCAGGTGGAGGGCGGGGGCGCCTGCGCCTTGGCCGCCGGCTTGGGGACTGCTAAGGGCTTGCGCACCTGGATCAATAGGTCCACGTTCGAGATCACCCTCAAGCTCGGCTGGCGAGAGACCTGGGCCAAGTGGAGATATCCGGCCAGGGCCCCTCCGTGCAGAACCAGGGAGCTCATGATCGACACCGGAAGTCTGGCCGTGGC
>CAYLZQ010000130.1:0-6059 GCA_964388045.1 uncultured Elusimicrobia bacterium
GCCCTCAGCCTGCTTCGAAACCTTCGCCTGCGGCACCGCCTGAGAAAGGGCCGGCCCCGGGAGAAGGAGATCCTCTCCTCGCGCCTGGTGGACCGCCCCCTGAGGCCCCTGTTCCCGACCGGCTGGAACTTCGAGACCATGGTCCACACGATCGTCGTCTCCTCCGACCTCGAGAACGACTCCGACGTCCTGGCCATCACCGGGGGCTCCGCGGCCCTGATGCTCTCGGACATCCCCTGGAACGGCCCCGTGGGAGCGGTCAGGATCGCGCGAGTCAACGAAGCCTTCGTGCTCTTCCCGACCTTCGAGGAGAGGGAGACGGCTGAGCTGGAGCTGGTCGTGGCCGGCAAGAAGGGGGCCCTCCTGATGGTCGAGGGCAGCGCCCGGGAAATCCCGGAGGACGTCTTCCTGGAGGCCCTCCGGCTGGCCTCAGAGGGAATCGACAAGCTCTGCGACCTGCAGATGAGGCTGGTGGCTTCGGCCCAGGCCGACGGGCACAAGGCCGCCAAGCGGGCCGTCCCTCCCCTGGAGAGGCCCAAGGCCCCGGCGGACTTCGTCGCCGAGCGCGCCCTGGGCCCCCTCCGGCAGGCCCTCCACGCCAAGCTCGACAAGCAGGGCCTGGAGGAAGCCGTGGACGGGCTTAAGGAAAAAATCAAAAAGGAAATCGAGGAAAAGGCGAAGACCGACGCCTCCTTGACCGGCGGCGTCGAACACGTCTCGGCCGTCATCGAGGATATTCTCTACGAGGAGAGCCGCGCGATGACCTTGAACGAGGGCCTGCGCGCGGACGGGCGCCGCTTCGACGAGATCCGCCCGATCTCGATCACCTGCCCGGCCCTCCCTCGCCTGCACGGCTCGGTCCTCTTCACCCGCGGACAGACCCAGGCCCTGGTCAGCGCGACCCTGGGCAGCCCGGGCGACATGCAGATCATGGACGAGCTGGAGGGGGAATACAAGGAGCGCTTCCTTCTCCACTACAACTTCCCCGGATTCTCGGTCGGGGAGGTGCGCCCGGAGCGCGGCCCCGGAAGGCGCGAGATCGGCCACGGGGCCCTGGCCCGCCGCTCCCTGGCGGTCCTCCTGCCCCCCGAGGAGGAGTTCCCCTACACCATCCGCCTGGTCTCGGACATCCTGGAGTCCAACGGCTCCTCCTCCATGGCCTCGGTCTGCGGGGGGTCCCTCGCCCTCTTCGACGCGGGAGTGCCGATGAAGGCGGCCTGCGCCGGGATCGCGATGGGCCTGGTGATGGAGGGCCGAAAGCACGCGATCCTCACCGATATCGCCGGCATCGAGGACCACAACGGGGACATGGACTTCAAGGTCGCCGGGACGGCCAACGGCATCACGGGCTTCCAGATGGACATGAAGGTGGAGGGCCTGCCCTTGGCCGTCATGAAAGAAGCCCTGGAGCAGGCCCGGAGCGCCCGCCTCTTCATCCTGGATAAGATGAACGCCATGATCCCGGAGCCCCGCAAGCAGCTTTCCCCCTACGCCCCGCGCCTGATGCGCCTGCAGATCCCGCTCGCCAAGATCGGCGCCCTCATCGGCCCCGGGGGCAAGAACATCCGCCGCCTCATCGAGACCTACTGGGTCGAGGTGGAGGTGGAGGACGACGGCTCGGTCTTCATCTCCGGGGTGGAACCCGTAGGCTGCGAGCAGGCCAGGGCCGAGGTCGAGGCCCTGACCCTGGAGGCCGAGGTGGGCAAGATCTACAAGGGCCACGTCGTGTCGATCAAGGAGTTCGGGGCCTTCGTGGAGATATTCCCGGGCCGGGAGGGGCTCCTCCACGTCTCCCAGCTCGACGTCAGGAGGGTCAACCGCGTCGAGGAGGTGCTCAAGGTGGGCGACGAGGTCGAGGTCAAGGTCATCGAGATCGACAACGACGGGCGCATCCGCCTCTCCCGCAAGGCGGTCCTCTCCCCAGGCTCCGAGGTGAACACCGCCCCCCACCGGGGACGCCGAGAGGGAACGCCTGCGCGGCCTCCCCAAGGGGCTCACGGCCGCGCCCGCTAGCATGCGCGGCAAGAAATCCGCTAGGATTTCTTGCCGTCGCAGAGCCTTATGAAAACTGTGTTGGCCATGAAAAAGCCGTTCAACGGCCCTGACGCCTCGGGGCGCGGAGCGCCCCGAGGCCAGCGACATATAAGATCTTACGCGGCAAGAAATTATTGGCTCTCCTCGCTACGACACCCTGGCCGAATTTCTTGCCGCGTATACTGATGGGCAAGGCGAGAGGCAGGCAGCCCGGAGAGGGCGGCCCCTCGCCCGCTGCCTCCGACGGAGCCCTTCCAAAGCTCAAGGCCCTCTACGAGTTCATGACCCGGCACAACCTGGAGGCCCTGGAGCTCGACCAAGGCCCGCTTCACGTCCGGATGGTCCGCCGCAGGGCGCAGGCGCAGGTCCCGGTCCCCGTTGCCGTCTCCGCGGCGCCCCAGGGGCCCGCCGCCGCGCCGGCTGGCCCCGCCCTCCCGCCTGGGGCGGTCGCGGTCAAGGCCCCTATGATGGGCATCTTCTATCGAGCCTCCTCGCCCTCCAGCCCCCCATTCGTCAAGGAAGGCGACAAGGTCTCGGGGGGACAGGTCCTGTGCATGATCGAGGCCATGAAGGTCTTCAACGAGATCAAGGCGGAGTTTCCCTGCGAGATCATGAAAATCCTCGTCGAAAACGGCAAGCCCGTTAAGTCGGGGCAAGACCTGTTTTTGCTCTCCCGCTAGGCCACATGGGGAGGGGAGGCCGCGCCTTCGCCAAGGGCCCAAAAAGAGCCCTCTGGCTCGGGGCCCTGCGCTGGGTCCTGGGCTTTGCCGGCACCCTCTATCTGACCTGGCTTCTCCTCTTCCCCTCGCTCTCCGGGGCCGTGGGCCGCTGGGCCTCCCAGGGCCTATTCGCCGCCCTGGGGCCCTGCGCCTTCCTCCTGCCCCTCTTCATCCTCAACGCCATCTGGCGCGCCCTCCGGGGCGAGAAGCCCTCCCAGACCGCGGCCGCTGGGGCCTCGGCCCTCCTGGGCCTTTTCTCCTCGGCGGCCCTCCTCTCCCTGGCCTCCGCCTGGCTCAAGGGGCATCCCCTGGGGGGAGGGCTGCTGGGCCGCCACCTCGGGGAATTTTTGGCCAAAGCCCTGGGAGGCTTCGGGGCCTTCGCCCTGAGCCTGGCCCTCCTTCTTTTCTCCCTCCAGGTCGTCTTCGGGATCCGCTGGAACAGGCTCGCGGCGCGGGCCCTGGAGGCCCTGATCGAGGACTTCCGCCAGTGGCAGCGCGCCCGCCGGGAGCTGGCCGCGCAGATGGCCGAGGCCAAGGCGGCTTGTCCGCCCCAGGAGCCCCTTCCCCAGGTCCCAACGGCGCCCCAGGAGCCCCGCGAAGAGCCGGCCCCTCAGCCCAGGCCGGAGAAGAGCCGCCCCAAGGCCGCCCCCCGCCCAGCCCATGCGCAGGGCCCCACCGCGCGCTATGAGCCCGCCTCCCTCCAGCTCCTCAACCCTCCGCCTCCGGCCAAAGACAGGGGCAAGCCCCTGGAGAGCGAGCTGGCGGCGGCAAGCCAGGATCTGGAGCGCACCCTCAAAAGCTTCGGGGTGGAGGCCAAGGTGAGCGGAACCTCCCCCGGCCCGGTCATCACGCGCTACGAGCTCTCCCCGGCCCCCGGGGTCAAGGTCAGCTCGATCGTGGCCCTGGAAAGCGACATAGCCCTGGCCCTCAGGGCCAAGGGGATACGCACCATCGCTCCGATTCCGGGAAAGGCCGCGGTGGGCATCGAGATACCCAACGCCAGGCCGGCCCTGGTGGTCCTGAGGGACATCCTCGAGAGCCAGGCCCTGCCCCCTGGAGCTCCGCCCCTTGCCTTCGCCCTGGGCCTCTCCTCGAGCGGGGAGCCCCTGGCCGCCGACCTCCAGAAGATGCCGCACCTCCTGATCGCGGGGGCCACCAACAGCGGCAAGTCGGTCACCATCCATTCCCTGATCCTCTCGATTCTCCTGCGGGCCAGGCCCGACGAGGTCAAGTTCCTGATGATCGACCCCAAGCGCCTGGAGCTGACCTTCTACGAGGGCATTCCCCACCTCTTCGACCCCACCCTCCCCGCCGAGCAGGTGGCCGTGGTGACCAATCCCAAGGCGGCCTCCAAGTCCCTGGCCGCCCTGGTCAAGCTCATGGAGAGGCGCTACGAGAAATTCCAGGGCTACGGGGTCAGAAACATCGATTCCTACAACAAGGAGGCCGACTCCCGCGGAGAGCCCCGGGAGTTCTTCATCGTGGTCGTCATCGACGAGCTGGCGGATCTGATGCTCGTCGCCCGGGAGGCCGTCGAGGACTCCATCCAGAGGCTCACCCAGATGGCGCGGGCTGTCGGCATCCACCTGGTCCTTGCGACCCAGAGGCCCTCCGTGGACGTCATCACCGGAGTGATCAAGGCCAACCTCCCCTGCCGGATCGCGCTCCAGGTGATCTCCAAGGTGGACTCAAAGGTCATCCTCGACTGCGTCGGGGCGGAATCCCTTCAGGGTCGGGGGGACATGCTCTACCTCGCGGCCGGAGCCCAGAGGCCCGAGCGCTGCCAGGGAGCCTACGTGAGCGAGGAGGAGACCAGCCGCGTCGTCGGGCACCTGCGCGGCCAGGGCAAGCCGGAGTATCCGATGCTCGAGACCATGGCTCGGGAAGGCGCGGCGGACCTCTCGGACTTCGGGGTCGAGCCCCTGGAATTCTCCCAGGCCCTCAAGCTCGTCCTCGAGCGCAGGCGCGTCTCCCAGGACCTCCTGAAGTCCCAGTTCGGCTCCTCGGCCCGGGCGACCAACCTCCTCTCCCTCCTCGAGGTCAAGGAGATGATCCACAAGCCCGAGGGCTCCAACCGCTGGGAGATCCATTTCGACGTGATCGAGGACTACCTGCGCCGGCACTTCCCCCAGGTCCCGATCAACGACGGGGGGGCCAAGGGGTGAGGCCGCTCTTGCCCGCGCTCCTCCTGCTGGGCCTGCCGGGCTTGTGCCAGGCCAGGACCCCCAAGGCGGCCGCCCCCATGGTCTCCTCGCCCACGGCCTCGGCCCTGCCCCTCTTGGCGCCCACCACGGCCCCCTTGACGCTCCCCCTCATCTTCGAGCGCTTCGAGGATATCGACCGGGGACTCAAGTCCCTCTCCGCCGACTTCCGGCAGTTCGTGCGCTGGGACGACTCGGGGCTCACCCAGGCCCTGGAGGGGAGCGTCGAATACCGCAAGCCCGACCTCCTGCGCCTGGAGCACCGCCTCCCCGAGGCCCAGACCATCGTCTCGGACGGCCTCTGGCTCTGGATGTGGAGGCGCGCGACCAACCAGGTCATCCAGACGAGGCTTGAGGACTGGAGGAAGTCCGAGCCCCTGGCCCAGGGGATCATGGACTTCGGCAACTACGCAGGCCTCCTCAGGAGCTACGAGGTGGCCCTGGCCTCCTCCTCCCCTCTCCCGGACGGGCACCGTCGCGTGGAGCTCCTCCTGACTCCCAGGGGCAAGGACAAGAAGAGCGATTTCGCCCTGCGCCTGCGCCTCTCGACCCGCGACTTCTTCCCCGCGGACGCGGAGCTGCGCGTCGGCCAGGTCCTGATCCACTCCCTTCTCGAGAAGGTCCGCTTGAACCCCGAGATCCCGGAGGGGCGCTTTCGCTTCTCGCCCCCCGAGGGAGCCGACGTCTTCCAGAACCTCCGATGAGCTCCGAAGGCTCCACCCCTCCTGCTTCCCAGGACTCCCGGCAGCCGCCTCCCAAGGCCCCGGCCCTGGGCCCAACCCTCAGGGCCGCCCGGCTCAGGAAGGGACATTCCCTGGAGGCGGCCTTCCAGCAGACCCGGATCCCCAAGAAGTATCTGGAGGCCCTCGAGCAGAACCGCACCGAGGATTTCCCGGCCCCGGTCTACCTCAGGGGCTTCCTGAAGATCTACTGCGAATACCTCGAGCTGGATTTCGAGCCTCTCTGGAAAGGGCTCAGCGAGGAGGCTCCCTCCCCGGTCCCTCCGCCGGAGGCCAAAGCCCAGAAGGCCTGGGAGGGGGCCCGCCCGAGATTCTCCGACTCCACGGCCCTCTGGGCCCTGGCCGCAAGCCTGGGCCTCGCCGCG
>CAYLZQ010000131.1:0-6042 GCA_964388045.1 uncultured Elusimicrobia bacterium
CCTCCTGCCCCGCCCTTGCCGGAGCCTGTCAAGGTCGAGAAGAAGGCTCAACCTCTCACCCCTCCCGGGGACCGCTACGCGATCGTGATCGGAATCGAGAAATACCGGGAGAGGCTCCCAAAGGCGGACTTCGCGGAGGATGACGCCCGGGCCCTGGCCGAGCTCCTGACCCGGAAGGCCGGCTACCCCGAGGAGAACGTGATCCTGCGTACCAACGAGCAGGCCACCAAGTCGGACCTGGAGAAGTACCTCGAGCCCTGGCTCAAGAACAACGTGGGCGCGGGCTCAAGCCTCCTCGTCTACTTCTCGGGCCATGGGACCCCCCAGGTGGGCAGCGGCGAGGCCTACCTGGTCCCCTACGACGGAGACCCGGCCTACATCGAGCAGACGGGCTATCCCTTGAGCCGCCTCCACTCGACCCTGGAGTCCCTCCCGGCCAGGCACGTGCTCGTGATGCTGGACGCCTGCTTCACCGGGACCGGGGCGCGCTCGGTCCTGGCCCAGGGGGCCAGGCCCCTGGTCCAGACGGTCAAGAGCCTGGGAGCAGACGGGAAGAAGGTTCTCGTCATGTCAGCCACCTCAGGGCAGCACATCAGCCTGGCCTACCAGGAGAAGGGGCACGGGCTCTTCACCCACTACTCCCTCCAGGGCATGGCAGGCGAGGCCGACACCAACGGAGACGCCGTGATCGACGCGCGCGAGCTCTTCGACTACCTGAAACCCCAGGTCCAGCGGGTGGCGCGCCGCCTCTACAACACCGAGCAGGTCCCGCAGCTCATGGTCCCGCCCGCGCGCCTGGCCGAGCCCCCCTTCCGCCTGGTCGAATCCCAGGCTCCCTGAAAAGCGATTGACCCGGCCGGCCCTTGCTGTTACAATGGAAGGGTCCCCATGAGGCTTCTCCTGATCCCTGACCCGACCTCCCCGCACGGGGAGGACGCTTTCTGCCGCGAGATCGCCAGGCGCGCTCCCAAGCGAGGCCATCAGGCCACGGTCCAAGCTGTCCCGAACGGCCCACTGGACGCGACCCTGGACATGCTCCAGGCGACCGGCTTCGCCCTGGGGGCGGACACTGTGCTCATCAACAGCCTCCAGCCCGCGGCGCTCCTGGCCTCGGCCGCGGCCGGCCGAAGGACCGCGGTGCGCTTGATCGACTCCTACGCCTCCGCTTCCTCCCTCGCCTTGATCGAGGTGGAGCGCCTGGCCGCGAAGGCGGACCTCCTGCTGGTTCCCAGCCAGCACCTGGCCCGGATCGCCGGGGCCTGGGGTCCAAACGGGGCCGTGCGCCTGGTGCCCTACGCCTACGACCGGATCAGGGCCCAGCAGATCGCGGTGGTCACGATGCGGGGCCAGAGACACAAGGGCTTCCAGATGGTCGCCTCCGCGGCCTTGAACGCCGCCACCCGCCCCGGTTTCGAGACCCTCCTTGCGGCCGTCGCCCGGCTGCGCCTGGATTGCCACTTGAACGTCGTGGGCGAGGGCCCGGCCCTCCCCGCCCTCAAGGAGCGGACCCAGCAGCTCGTGGCCGCTGAGAGGGTCTCCTTCCTGGGGAGCCTCTCCCACGAGAAGCTCATGGAGTTCTTCCGCTCGGCCAAGGCCTACCTGGACCCCTGCGGGCTGGAGGGCTTCCCGACGCTGGCCCTGCACGCCCTTTCCGAGGGCTGTCCCGTGATCGCGGCCCGCTCCGGGGCCGTGCCCGAGATCATCGAGCACGGGGTCAACGGCCTGCTCTTCAGGCCGGGAGATCCCCACTCCCTCTCCGAGACGGTCATGACCCTGGCCTCTGAGCGCGGGCTTTCCCTCAAGCTCATCGCCGAGGGCATCAACACGGTCAAGAGGCACAACTGGGACGCGACCGTGGAGGCCGTCTTCGACGCCCTGGAGGCCCAGGCGTGATCTGCTCCCTCCTCCTTGACCTCAACGACTCCCCGGACTTCCCGGACAACAAGGGCTCGGCCCTGGGCCGCCCCCTGGCCGCCTACCCCTTGTTGGCGGCCAGATCCTCGCCCCAGATCCGCAGACATTACGCGGTGACCGACTCCCCCGCGGTCAAGGCCGTGGCCCTCCAGTACGGAGCCGTGATCGCGGACTGGCCCGCCTTAAGGACGCCCGCCGTGGAAACTCTCCTCGCCCACGGCGCCCGCTTCATCCAGGAGGACCTTAAAGGGGAGGAGGGCCTGGAGCTCCTGGCCGTCTTCTTCGCCAACGCCCCGGCCGTGACCGTCGATCTCGTGGAGAGGGGCCTTGAGGCCCTCCAGGCCAGGCCGGAGCTCGACTCCGCGACGAGCGTCTCCCCCCACAACCGCTTAAGCCCCTTCCTGGCCCGGCGCCAGACTCAGGAAGGCCTCCTTGAGCCCTACGTCCCCTTTGACCCCGAGGCCTCGGGGGAAGTCTGGCATCCGGACTGGGGAGTGCAGATCCTCCGCCCGCGCTTGATCGAGGAGAGGCCGGGCCCAGGGCCCTGGTCCTGGCTGGGCCGCAAGGTCCTTGCCTTGAAGCAGTGGGGTGGGGGGCCGATCGATTATAGGTCCCAGATACCGGCCCTCGAATACTGGCTCAAGAAGCACGGCTTCTCGGACCTCACCGCCCATCTTGAGCCCCAGCCAAAGCCCCAGCCCCAGGCAGCGCCCAAAGGGGACCGAAGATAGCCGGCAATAGGGATGCGGCGCATCGTGATCAGGCGTCCAGGCGGCCACGAGGCCCTGGAGCTCGTTGAGGAACCCGACCCGGAGATATCCTCCGGGCAGGTCCTGGTCCGGGTGAAGGCCGCGGGGGTCAACTTCGCGGATACGATCGTCCGCCTGGGCTATTACGAGGCGGCGAAGGGAAAATACCCGATCACCCCTGGATTCGAGTTCTCCGGGGTGGTCGAGCGCCCAGGGCCAGGGACCAGACGCTTTCGGGAGGGGGACAGGGTCTTCGGCATCGCCCGCTTTGGGGCCTACGCGAGCTGCCTGGCGATTCCCGAGGAGCAGCTCTGGCCATGCCCCGAGGGCTGGGATTTCTCGGACTGTGCCGCCTTCCCGGCGGTATTCCTGACCGCCTACTACGGGCTCTTCAAGGCGGCCAGGGTGGAGGCCGGGGAGACCCTGCTCGTCTTTTCCGCTGCTGGCGGGGCAGGAGGGGCCCTCCTGCAACTGGCCAGGATCGCGAGCTGCCGCGCAATCGCAGTGGTCGGGGCCCGCCACAAGGCCCAGCTCTGCCTGGAGCTCGGGGCAAGCGCCGTGATCGCCAGGTCCGACCAGGACCTCTGGCATGAGGCCAGGCGCCTTGCGCCAGAGGGCTACGACGCGATCTTCGACGCCTGCGGCCTCTCCACGCTTAGGCCCGGCTTCGGGCAATTGGCTCCAGGAGGCCGCCTTGTGGTCTACGGCTTTGCGGAGATCCTGCCCAAGGGGCGGGAGAAACCCGGGCTCCTGAGGCTTGCCTGGAACTACCTCCGGGTCCCTAGGTTCTCCCCCATGGAGATGACCATGAGAAACCGCGGGGTCATGGGCTTCAACGTGGTCTTCCTCTTCCACAGGCTGGACCTGGCTCAGAGGGCCATGAGGGAAATGCTGGGCTGGATCCAGGAGGGAAAGATCAGGAAGCCCCCTCTGACCCTCTTCTCTTTCGAGCAGGCTGCCGAGGCCCACAAGGCCATCGAGTCGGGAAATACTGTTGGAAAGCTGGTCCTGAGCCTCGAAGAGGACTGAGCCCTAGGCCTCTCCCAGGGCCCCTGAGCCTGAGGCCTCCTTGAGCTTGCGCAGGGCCAGGGACTGGATCTGCCTGACCCTCTCGCGAGAGACCCGGAAGACCTTCCCGATATCCCGCAGGGTCCTGGGATGGTCGGAGTCGATGCCGAAGCGGAGCTTGAGGACCCCGGCCTCCCGGCTCGTGAGCAGGGAGAGCATCCTCTGGATCTGGGCCTGGCGCACCAGGTCCTCGGCCGCCTGGGAGGGACTGGGGCTGGCCTTATCCTCCAGGACGTCCTCAAGGTAGGAGCCCTCGTCGTCCCCCACCGGGGTGGCCAGGGAGACGGACTCCTGAGTGGCCTTCAGGACGTGCCGTATCCTGCCCGCGGAGACGTGCAGGCGCCGCGCGTACTCCGGCAGGCGGGGCTCGCGCCCGTGCTCGAGGAAGTGGCGCAAGGCCAGCTTGGCGAGCTTGGACTTAAGCTCCCGGACATGGACCGGGATGCGGATGGTCTGGGCCTGGTCCGCGATGGCGCGGTTGATGGCCTGGCGGATCCACCAGGTCGCGTAGGTCGAGAACTTGCAGCCGCGCCTGTCGTCGAACCTCTCCACGGCCTTGATGAGGCCAAGCCCCCCCTCCTGGATGAGGTCCGGAAGCTCCAGGCCTGAGTTGACGTGCTTCTTGGCTATGGAGACCACGAGCCTGAGATTGGCCCGGATGAGCCCGAGCATGTCGGAGAGCCTAGCCTCCCGGAGGGAGGCCATCCGTCTGTCCAGCTCCAGGAGCTCCGCAACCGGCATGGGCAAGGACAGGGAGAGCCTCCTCGTCCTCCGGGACCCTCCCCGGCCCTCCCGTATGGCCGCGGCCAGGGCCGCGATCTTGTTGGCCAGGCGCCTGATCTTGTCCTGGTTGAGATTCAAGGCCACTATTCTCCTGGCGATGGCCGCCTGCCTGGCATGGAGGTTCCTCCTGAGCCTGCGCCGAAGGGCCTCGCTTCCGGGACCGTCGAGCCTGGAGCGCAGCCTCGCGATCGCCTTCTCCTGCCTGGCGATCGCGCGGGAGAGGGCCCGCATGCGGCGCCGCATGCCTGAGAGCTCCCAGGACGTCCTGCGGCCGCGGGGCATGAGCTCCTTGGGAGCCATCTCCTCGGCCTCGATCAAGCTCTCCCAGTTGCGGACCTCGCGCATGGCCATTGGGGAGGAGAGGACCAGGAGGGTCAGCTCCCTCTGGCGCTCCCGGATCCTGCGGGCCAGGGCCTGCTCCTCCTCTCGGGTGAGCAGGGGGGTCTTTCCAAGCTCTGAGAGAAAGGTTAGGGAGGCGCTGGAAGCCTCGGGGAGCCCCTCCTCCCAGGGCTCGCGGCCTTCCCCGGCCTGAGCAGGGGCCTGGGCCTCTCCCTCTAGGGGGGAGGCCTCCACGCCCCAGTTCGGCGGCCGATCCTCTCTTTCGTGATAAGGCCTCATTCGGGCTCCTCGCTCTCACCACGGGCCCCCTTCCGGACCCGTCAGGATGTCATGAGCGCGATAAGGGAACTACGCGCAGGCAGGCTACGGCTCTCCTCGAAAGGCTACGCTCCCAACTTTATATTTAAACTCAGGCGTGTTACGAAATTATTACAGAAACAGGGCTGGAGGGAGTCGGGCGGCGCATTCTCACGGCGCCGCGCTCTCCCTGGGGACTGGGGTCTTGAATTTGAACTTGCGCACGTGATAGACCGCGGTCGCCTCATCTCCCTCCTCCCCGGGGATCTTCACGGCGTAAGCCTTGAGCTCGACCACGACCTTCTGAGGGTCATGGCCCCATTGCCTGAGGGCCTCCGACTTGGAAAGCCTTGGGTCCACGATCAGATAGAGATTGGGGGGAGGCGCCTTCTTCTTGAGCTTCCCAGCCTCGGAGAGGGGCATGAGGGCGTAAAAAGTCCCTTCAACGTGGTCCTTGGCGACTCCCTTGAGCACGCCCTTCTCAAGCACGAACTGCATGCTGTCCAATACCTGCCTGTCCGCGCCTATTCCTGGAGGCGGCTTAGGGAGGGCTGGGCTCTCAGGCGCTTGAGGCTCCTGGGCCGGGACCGAATCAGGGATTGCCTCCTCTGGCTTGGACTCTTCCTGGCCAGGCGCGATCTCGGTGGTTAAGGGAAGGCCAATAATTCCAAAAATGCAAAGAAATCGAGCAACTGATCCGGGTCTGGCCATGGAGGCCATCAGACTCTACTTCCAAATCGCCTGAAATTTCTGGCAAAAACCCTCTATCCCCTCCCGGCAGCGGTCAAAGATGTCCTTGAAATAGAGCCAGGCCCTGGCGGCTTCTTTTCTTGGGTCCTCCGACGCTGCTTGAGCAGGCGTCAAGGCCCCATCCAGGAAGGTGGCATGGCTC
>CAYLZQ010000132.1:0-6035 GCA_964388045.1 uncultured Elusimicrobia bacterium
GTAGGGGCCCTCCCTGGCCTCCGAGGCGCTGGCCACCAGGATCTCCCTCACCTCCTCAAAGCCGAGCTCCAGTCCCCTGGCCTGGGCGGCCTGGAGGATCAGGGCCACGGCGGCCGCGACATGGGGGGTCGCCATGGAGGTCCCGCTGAGTTCCGTGGACTCGGAGCCCGCGGGATAGGCCCCGGTCGGGTCGAAGAAAGCCGAGCGGACCTCAACCCCGTAGGCCAGGATGTCCGGCTTTGGGATGAGGCTTCCGCTTCCCTCCCCAAGCTCGAAGACCTCCTCCCGAGAGGAGTTCTCGGCCTGCCGGCCCGAGTAGTCCACGGAGCCCACGGTGATCGCCTCAGGGGCGTAGCCCGGGTTGCGGATGCTGTCCTCCCCCTCGTTGCCCGAGGCGACCACCACGATCACGTTTTGCCCGGCGAGCTCCGCGACCTTGTTCCTGATCTCGTCCGAGGCGACCAGTTGGTTCTGGCGGTCGATGCCCAGGCTCAGGTTGATGACCAGGCGCGCGCCGTCCCTCTCGGCCTCCTCCGCGGCGAGCTCCATGGCGTCCACGATGGCCTGGGCAGTCTGGAGCCGGCTCAGTTGGAATTCCTCCGGGATCTGCGCCCTCGCCTCATCGTCCAGGACCTTGTAGCTCCAGACCTCGACTCCCGGGGCCAGGGCGTGGATGATCCCGGCCACGTGGCTGCCGTGACGGCCGCGGGGATCGGCCTGGCCGGAGCGCTCGCCCTGCGTGTAGCGGTGGTTGGTGAAGTTGCGCCCCTGGCAGACGTAGCCCTCCAGGTCAGGATGGCAGCCGTCCACCCCCGCGTCTATCACCGCGACCCTCACCCCCCGTCCAGTTCTTCCCTGCCGCCAGAGGCTCCTGGCGCGAAGGGCGGAGAGGCTCTCCCCCATTGGGAAGGAGCGGACCAGGGCGTCCCACTGGCCGCTGGTCAGGGCGCTTTCCGGGATCTCTGTCGCAAGGGCGTAGAGGGCCGCGTGGGTGAGCCTCCCCTTTCCCTGTCCGGTCAGGACTCCGATCGCCTCAAGGGTCTCCGCAAGGCGGTCTATCTCCCTGGGATCGCCTCCCTCGCGTCTGAGGGCTGCGAGCCTCTGCTCGATCCGGGGACGGTGCTCGAGAAGGACATCGCGCAGGGAGCCTTCTTCGCGACCAAGACCCAGGGAGGGCTCCTCTGCCGCAGGCTCGCGGAGGACCTCGGCCGCGCGGCTGAGATAGACTCCTGCCAGCTCTGGATAGGCCTGGTGATTGGGAGCGCCTTGCCGGCGCAGGCCTTCCTCCATCATGCGCAAGGCCTCCTCCATTTGCCCCTGGCCGATCCTGGCCATCTGGAAGCGGTTCAGGCCCGAGAGGGCCTCGTGGAGCCTCCGGCCCAGCGGAGTCGGGAGCCAGGTCCTAAGGTCATAGAGGACCACCTCCCCTTGGGCCCTGGAGCCTATGGCCGGCCTGCCCGAGCTCCTGTCCTGCTGCTTCCTGGGCTTTTCCGGCATGGGCCCGGGTCGGATTTGGATCCGCCCCTGCTGGGCCTGCCTTCCTATCCCATTGAAGACCCGAATCGAGGGAGGCACTCCCCAGGACTGGAGGTCCGAGACGATCCCTCGGTCCCTGGCGCGGGAAAGGGTATTAGAAGGAACCACCTGGGAGAACAGGGGCAGGACGAACAGAGCCGAGACTGCGGCCAAGACGTTCATGGAAACCTCCCGCCGGCCTCAAGACCGGCCTTCCCAGTATGGGTCCCGGGGGTTGAGCGATCATGAGTCCTGAGTCCTAGTCCGCCATAGGTCCTTGGGCCCATGCCCCGCCGGGCCCTGCCGGGCATAATCAGCCGCCGGCCCACAGGGCCGCGGGAGGTCGCCATGAGAATATCGGTGCCAGCCTTCTTCGTCTTGGCCGCAGGGGCTTTGGCCGGCCCTTCGCCGGCCTTTGCCTGCGTGGAAGCGCCGGAGGGGGAGACAAGCCGGGAGACGGACAGGCTTGAAGCCGTGCTTCAGGGGATCGAGGGGCTGCCTGATTGCGACAAAGCGGGACCGAAAGGCGCGCTTTGCGGGCAAATGACCGTGACCAAGTGCCGGGAGAGGATGCCTTGCAAGCATGTGATCGGGGGAGGGTGGCTCACGATCCGGCATCCGGAGCGGGATAGGGTGAGCGTGGACAACGGCATCCTCCATTACATGCGGGAGCACCGGACGATCAGCCCCGAGCTTCTGGCGGAGCTTGAAAGCGTCCTTGGGATCGCGCAGGAGAAGGCCGGTCGCGGCGGAGACCAGAAGGAGCCTTCCCGGTCCCGGCTGTCCGCGCCCCAAAAGCGAGTTTCGAGGTTCAAGGATCCCTTCAAGCAGTGACCTTAGGGCTGGCGCAAGAATAACTTCCCATTTTTGGACGCCGATGCATCCCGCCTGGCTGCGTTGCTCGTCGCTCACATACCGACGGGTATGCTCGCTCCTCGCGCCTTGCCAGACGGGCGCCTCGACGCCCAAAATCTGGGGATTTATTCTCGCGTCAGCCCTTAGGAACGACGCACCCCGCAAGGGAGGCTTGATTGACGGGATTGACCCATGGCGACAGTCCTGGGTTGCCCCCTTGCGGCGCGGCTGAAAAGCCTGTTACACTAAGGGCGGAGAAACGCCCATGCCTGCATCCGCGGCCAGGATTCCAGTTTGGCTCAAGCCGGGGATCCTGCGGGCCAGGCGCGCGTTGTCCCGGGAGACAGGATTGGCAGCCGCCTATCTTTACGGCTCGGCGCTCGGCAGGCGCGACTTTGAGGACGTGGATGTCGCCCTCCTTTACGCCTCTGGTGCTAGAACCCCCGGCCAGTCGCGCTTGAGCGGGCTTGCCCTGTCCCTGGACAAGGCCTTCCAGGCGGAAACGGACTTGCACGCGGCGGACGAGTTGCCTGACGCCTTGCGCTTCCGCGTCGTGCGGGACGGCGTCCGTTTCCTGACCCTGGACCGCCTCGCAGCGGTCAGGTTCGAGTCGGAGACTCTGATCCGATTCCTGGATTTCAAGCCCGCCTACGACAGGCTCAACGCCAGCGTCCTGGCCAGGCGATGCTAGACCGCGAGCGCGTTTCCCAGTACCTGGAAGGCTTGGACCGTCTCCTCAGGGATTGGGAGGAACTCGCCCGGGAATCCTCCCGGGCCAGGCTCGAATCAGACCGCGCTTTCTCCCAGAGGGTCTGCTATGTCCTTTTGGCCTCGATCCAGACCGCCCTGGATCTGGCCAATCTGGCGATAGCCGAGAAGGGGCTGCCGCGGCCGAACTCCTACCGCGAGGCCTTCGAGATCCTGGAGCGGGAGGGGCTTGTCCGCGGCGGGCGTACCGGCCAGAAGCTCCGCGAATTGGCCGGATTCAGAAACCGCCTGGTCCATCACTATGTCCGGTTGGACTGGGCCAAGGTGCAGAGAAACCTGCGCCAGGGGCTTGAGGCTCTGCTTCAATTGCGCAGGGCCGCCTCCCGCTGGGCCCGCTGACTCGGTTGCTCTCCCGGTTTCCAGGGGCTTGCCGCCGCGGGCCGCGCTATGAATCGTCTTGAGCGGGTTCGATGTCGAGAAGCTCCAAGAGGTTCTTCTCGATGTGTTTTAGCGCGGATTTTGGGATGGGCCCCATAGGGCGAATCAGGCGCCTGGTGTCAAGGCCCCTTGAGCTCCCCGGCAGCCTCTTCCCTGTTCTCAGGGTCGGGATCGTTCCTGGAGACCCACTCGAGCAGGGCGCGGTATTCCTTCTTTGGGAGCATGTCCCGAAGCTGGAGCCGCGCCCCCGCCCTGGTGCGGGGGTCAGGGTGCTGCTTGGCGTGCTCCAGGAGGAGGGGGATCGCCTGCCTGCTCCTGGAGGCGAAGAGGGCCGCCGAGAGCATGAGCCTGGTTGCGGGGTCCTTGGAATCCCGGTACTCCTGGAGCAGGGAGGAGACCTCCTCCTCCGTGGAGGTGAGGCCGACCTTCAAGGCTATCTGGTGGCGGAGCTCTCTCTCGGTCTTGGGGTCGCGCAGTATCCTGAGCAGCTCCGGCCTGGTCTGCCTGAGGGCCTCGCTCGGCGCAGGCGCGGTCAATGCCTGCCTGGCCCTTTCCTGGTTGTCCCTGCCGCCTGAGGCGGACCACTTGGCGAACTGGGGGAGGTATTCCTTCCAGAAGTAGGTGCCGAGGATGCGGGCGACCCCGGGAGTCTCGCGGGTCTTGTTGAGGACCAGGGGGCCGGCCTCCTCTCCCAGCCACTGGGCCAGGGCCGAGAGGGCCTCGTACTGGACCCACCACTGGTTTCTCTCGGCCAGCAGGGGAGCGTCCTGGGGGCTCTTGAACGCGAACTTGCGCCTGGCCAGCTTCTCGATCAGGGGGAGGGCCTTCGCGTCCCGGATGCGCAGGGCCCCTTTGATCCCGAAGAGGACGGCCTCGGGCTCGGGCTCCTGGAGGAAGTTGACGAAGATCTGCTCCAGGTGCGGGCTGTTGCGGTTCATGAGCTCGAGGGAGCTTAGGGCGGAGTCCCGGACCAGGGTGTCCGGAAAGCGCATGAAGAGATCGAAGAGGGCCTGGATGTCGGTGGCCGTGGCCGGGGGGGTGCGCGCGAGCCTGGAGAGTATCCTGGCCTTCTCCGAGTCCTCCACGCTCTGGATGAAGGCGTTCTTGAGCTCGGCGACGCTCGCCGGGACCTGCGGGGAGCTCATTTGGGAGAAGGCCAGGGCGGGCAGCAGGAGCAGGGCCTTCAAGGGATGAGCCACGCAGGAAACATACCAAGATGCCCTCGGAGCGTCAAGAGGGCCGCGACGACTTCCCCCCAGATTCAGGCAGCTCTTGCGCTCAAACCAATCCCAGCAGCAGCTTGTCCGCTGAGATGATCCTGATGCCTTCGATCAGCTTGTCCACCCCGCTCTTCTTGAGCACCTGATAGGCGAAGGGAATATTCAGTTTTCCGCGGAAGTATCTGAGGCTGGAGGAAAGGCTTTCATCCTGGGTTTTTACCTCGACGGCGAACCAGGGCTTGTCCTCCAGCGTCATCAGGAAGTCCACCTCCCGTTTCGAGGTGTCGCGCAGAAAGCAGAGGCTGGCCCTATAGCCCTCGTGATCGTGCAGCCAATGAACAAGCTTGAGAAGATGAGAGGCGACCAGGTTCTCGAAACGGGCGGCCTCATCCTGGACTTCGGACCAATCCCAAAGATAAAGCTTGGGCTCTTTCTTCAAGGATCGAAAGGGAGTCCTGGCAAATGGGTATATCCTGAAGTGATAGTAGAAGGACTCCAGGATAGTGAGCCAATGCGAGGCCGCGCGGTGGCTGACCTCGAGATCCTCCCTAAGGGCGTTAATGGAAAGAAGCGCTCCCACCTTGGAGGGCAGCATGTCGCTGAGGACCTGCATCTTGCCGAGATCCCGCACCATCTCCACATCACGGATGTCCTCTCGGAAAAGCCGTTCGCTTCGCTCGTTGTGCCAGCGCCGCAAAGTCCTCTCGTTCTGAGAAAGGAGCGGCTCAGGGAATCCTCCGAACCTCTCCAAGGTTTCCAGGTCGTGGCCTCTGGAGGCGGACCCGACTGGCAGCTCCTGGAATGGCTCAATCCTGCGTTTTTCGCTCGCCAGTTCGGCTAAGGAGAAGGGGTGAAGCCGGTAATGGTGGTAGCGCCCCTGCAGGGAGTCCCCTCCCTTTCGGTATATGTCGAGCCGCGCGCTTCCGGTGACAAGGAACCGGTATCTCTCCTTGTGGGTGTCGTATTCTCCCTTGACGAAGCGCTTCCACCCTTTGAACTTGTGAATTTCATCCAGGATGATGAGCTCGGCCGAGCCAGGCCATTGAGAGGCCATGACCTGCCGACGCTCCTGCTTGTTATCCCAGTTGAAATAGGCGATTTCCTTAAACCGCCCTCCCACCAGGGCCCTCGCCAGGGTGGTCTTGCCCACCTGCCTTGGCCCAGCGACGAAGACCATCTTTTTCTTGAGGTCCTCGGCAATGGAGGGGGTAAGGTAGCGTTCTTTGAGCATAGGAACAGTGTATGTAAATTTTTGCCTGAAAGCAAATTTTATCATAAAAATTTTTCTGACAGGCAAAC
>CAYLZQ010000133.1:0-6020 GCA_964388045.1 uncultured Elusimicrobia bacterium
CAGGTCGAGCTTGCCATGAAGTCGGGCTGCTCGGGCACTATGGCTGGCCGCGCGATCTTCAACGAGTACTTCGACCAGCCAACCCCCGAGGCGCGCACGAAGTTCTTGGAGACGACCGGAGCGGAGAGGATGAAGACCCTCAACAGGCTCGTGGACCAGAACGCCCAGCCCTGGACGGCGCGCTCAGGGACCAGCCCCGAGGACCTGGCCGCCGCGGTCTCCCCGACCTGGTACCTGGGCAAGGGTGAAAGGGCCTCGACCGCCCCGGTCAAGGGCGAGTACTGAGAGTAGTTGCGATGGCCAAGAGAATCGGGATCCTGACGGGAGGAGGGGACTGCCCGGGCCTCAACCCCGCCATCCGCGGGGTGGTCCTCAAGGCCGCCAGCCTCGGCCGCGAGTGCGTGGGGATCCCGGAGGGCTGGAAGGGGATGCTCTCCGCCAAGGCCGTGCCCCTCCCCCCCGATTCTGTCGAGGATATCGTGGGCAAGGGAGGGACCATCCTGGGGACCTCGCGGACCAACCCCTTCAAGAAGGAGGGCGGGGTGGAAGCGACCCTCGCCGCCTTCAAGAAGCTTTCCCTGGACGCCCTCGTGGCCATGGGCGGCGAGGACACCCTGGGGGTGGCGGCCAGGCTCCACCGGGAGCACGGGGCCCGGGTCGTGGGAGTCCCAAAGACCATGGACAACGACCTCTCGGCGACCGACTACACCTTCGGCTTCGACACCGCGGTCACGATCGCGGTGGAGGCCGCTGAGCGCCTGGTGGACACGGGCCGCAGCCACAGGCGGATCATGGTCCTGGAGGTCATGGGGCGGCACGCCGGCTGGGTCGCCCTCTTCACCGGGATCGCGGCCGGGGCCGACTGCATCTGCATCCCCGAGAGGCCCGTGGACCTCGCCGAGGTGGCCGAGAGGCTCCGAGCGGCCCACGCCCGCAAGAACGTGGCCCTCCTGGTCGCCTCCGAGGCCGTCCAGTTTCCCTCCGCCGCGGCGAAAGACGAGAAGCTAGACGAGTTCGGGCACATGATCCTCAAGGAACGCGGGGTGGGCGAGAGGATGGCGGATCTCATCCAGAAGGCGACGGGGATCGAGACCCGCACCGCGGTCATCGGCCACATCCAGCGCGGGGGCCCTCCCACCCTCTTCGACCGGATCCTTGGCACCAGGGTAGGGGTCAAGGCCGCGGAGCTGGTCCACCAGGGACGCTTCGGCCAGATGGTGGCCCTGCGGGGAAACGAGGTCGTGCCCGTGCCCCTGGCGGAGGCGACCGCCAAGTTGAAAACCGTGCCTCCCGAGTGGCTCGATCTCATGGACGCCCTCTGCCCCGGCGCGAGGGCCGCGGCCCTCAAGCAGCATGCCTGAAACCAAGAAATTCCAGCGCCGGACCGTCCTCATCAAGAGGTCGCTCCAGCTCAAGTACATAGGCCTGGTCTTCCTCAGCGTCCTCCTGGCCTCCCTGATCGTGGGGGGGGACGTCTACTACACCATGGCCCGGATGATCCTGACCGACAACCCCTCCCTGGGCCCGTTCCTCTCCCACTTCAACGCGATCATAGTCCTTAAGCTCACCCTCTACCTGGCCCTGATCCTGCTCATCTCCCTCTACGTCTCGCACCGCTTCGCAGGCCCCATCTACCGCTTCGAGAAAAGCGCCCAGATCGTCTCCTCGGGAGACCTCACCCACCGGGTCTCCCTGCGCACGGGCGACGAGCTCCTGGAGCTGCAAGAGGAGTTCAACGGCATGGTGGCCAGCCTCCAGGCCCTGGTCCAGAAGGACAGGAACCTCGCCGAGCGCCTCTCCGCGCGGCTCTCCGCCGCGAGCAGGAAGCTGCCCGAGGAGCTGGGGGCTTTACGCGAGGAGCTCCTCGCGCTCAAGCTGGAGCTCGAGCACCTCACCCGGTCGTTCAAGGCTTAAGTGAAGTCATTCCTGGCGCTTCTCCTCTGGATACTCCCTGCCGGGGCCGCCCCGACCGAGAGGGTCTTCACCCTGGAGGAGGCCCGGCGCCTGGCCCTTTTGAACGACGCCCGGCTCCTCTCCGCCGAGCAGGACAAGATCATCGCGGCCGAGAGGGTCACGGAGGCCAAATACCTCTTCCTGCCGGAGCTCGGGCTCCAGGCCAGCGCCACCCGCTACGAGGCCCACTACCCCTTCAGCCTCTCGGGGGACTTCAGGAACATCCTGCTCTTTCCGGACACCCCCCCCACCTTCGGGCCCAACACGGGGGAAATCTACTCGGGGCGGGGCTACCTGCATATGTCCCTCTACGAGGGAGGGCGCACGGTCAAGACCCTGCGCCTGGCCCAGGCGGCCCAAAAGCAGGCCACCAGCAACCATGAGACGATCAAGATGGACCTGCTCCTCTCGGTCGTGGAGGTCTTCACCCGCCTGATCCTCGCCCAGGAGAAGGCGGGGGCCAGCGAGGTCTACCTCAAGGCCGTCGAGGATCTCGCGGCCAAGGCGCGCCTGGACCCCTGGGAGAGGCTGGAGGCCGAGGCGCGCCTGGGGGAGGCGAGGGCCCGGGCCTCCGAGGCCCGCCACGCCCTGGACCTAAGCCGCCTGGCCTTCTTGAAGAGCCTCAACCTCGAGCTCGACACCCCCTTCCGAGTGCTCGGCTCCCTCGAGACCCAGCCCGCCGCCATCGACATCGAAAAGGCCGTCCTCTGGGCCATGGAACTCCGCCCCGAGCTCCAGTCCGAGACCTACAAGGCCCAGATGGACGCGATCTCGGTCAGCCTTGCCGCCGCCCGGCGCATCCCGACGGTCTTCCTGGGCGGGGACTACGAGCTGACCGGCCGCACCTTCCCCTTGAAGCAAAACAACTGGGACGCGACGATCGGAATCCGCATCCCCCTCTCCTACGACTACTGGAGCCAGCTCAAGCAGAAGCGCGCGGAGCAGCGGCAAGGGCAGCTCAAGCGCGCTGAGCTCCAGGACCGGGTGCGCCTGGAGGTCCGGCAGGCCACCGAGAACCTCCAGTACTGGCAGAGGGAGTGGCCCCTGCGCGAGGCCCAGTACCAAAAATTGTCCTCCCTCTACGAAAGCCTCTCGCGCCAGGACGGCCCCCCTCTCTCCCGGATCAGGGCCCTGGGCGAGCTTCTCACCCTGCGCCTATCCTACCTCTCGGCCGTGACCGAGCACGTCCTGGCCAGGGCGCGCCTGGAGCGAACGGTCGGGAGGGAAATCCCGCGGTGAGGCGCTCCTCCCGCTTCCTGGGCGTTCTGGCCGCCGCCCTGGCCCTGGCCTCCCGCGGGGCCCAGGCCGCGCCGGACCTCTCCCGGGACGCCCTCCTGCGCTCCCACCTCTGGAGGGAGCTCCTCTCCCTGCCCCAGGATAAGCGGCCGAGGGTGGGCCTGGTCCTCTCGGCCGGCTCCCTGCGCGCCACGACCCACGTGGGGGTGATCTCGGTCCTCGAGAACGCGGGCTTCCCGGTCGACGTCGTGGCCGGAAGCTCGATGGGGGCCGTCGTAGGCTCTGTCTACGCGGCGGGAATGCCGGTGAGGAAAATCTGGGATACGGCCCTCGGCCTGAAGTTCAGCTCGGGCAGCAACCTCAACGCCGTCAGCCTCGTATCACTTTTCCTCTTCGAGAAGCTCCTCTCCTCCCAGAAGGCCGAAAGGTTCATCACCAGGCTCATAGGCAACAAGCGCTTCGAGGAACTCCCCAAGCCCTTCGCCTGCGTCGCCATGGACCTCTACTCGGGCGAGCCCATCGTCTTCCGGGAGGGGGAGCTCGCCCCTGCCGTGCGCGCCAGCATGAACCTCCCGGGAATCTTCGCGCCCGTCGAGTACCGCCACCGCTACCTGGTGGACGGAGGGGTGGTCGACTACATCCCGGTGGACGTGGCCCACCTCCTGGGGGCAGAATGGGTCCTGGCGAGCGTGGCCGAACTGGATTACACCCGCACCAGGCCCGCCAACATCCTCGAAAGCCTCGAGAAGGTGATCGACGTCCGGGGCTCCCTCCTTTCCCGCGAGCAGCGCAAGCAGGCCGATTTCGTGATCGAGCCCTCGGTCGGGGACATCGGGATGTACGACTCCCACCGGATCGAGGAGGCCATCAACAAGGGGGTCATCGCAGCCCACAAGAGGATCAGGGCCGCGACGGAGGAGTTGATCCTGTTCTCCTTGGACCGAATGCCGGCCGCGAAGTCCCAAGGCCAGGGGCCATGAAGCTCCTTCTCCCCCTCTGGCTTGCGGCCGCCCCGGCCTGGGCCATCTGGGGACCCCTGGTCGATCCCCTCTCCGAGCCCAAGCGCCTCTACGAGGCCGGCAACTATCCGCAGGTCATCGCAAGACTCGGCCCCGACTCCCTGCAGAGGCTGCGCTCCCGGGACCTCAGGCGCGCCTACTTCTACCTGGGGTCGAGCTACGAGCGCACGAGTCAAGCCGACAGGGCGGTCGGGGTCTATGAGCTGGGGGTCAAGCTCTACCCGAAGGACATAAACCTTCTGACCCGACTCGCCGGCCTCCTGCACCGAATGGGCCTTGAGGAGCAGGCCCAACCCCTATTCCAGAGGGTCCTCACAATCCACCCCAACAACGCCCAGGCGCACCTGGGCCTGGCCGAGATCGACCGTTCCCTGGGTTTCCTGGAGAGGAGCGCGGAGCACTACGAGAGGGTCCTGGAGGCCTGGCCCGAGAACGCCGGGATTTGGCGCGACTACGCGGAGGTTCTGCTGGAGCAGCGCGAGACCAAGACCGCGGAGCTCGCCATCCGCAAGGCCCTGGCCCTCTCTCCCGAAGCCGAGAGCGCGGTCGATCTGGCCCTCATCCTGCGCGCCGCGGGCCGCCTGGAGGAGGCCCTGGAAATCCTAAACTCCCTGAACTCATTGGAGGGGACAGGGGGCCCCGAGCTCTCCCTGGCCAGGGCCCTGTGGCTCCTGGAGGCGGGCCGCTTGGAGGAGGCCAAGGCCCTGGCCGAGAGGGTCCTCAAGGCGGATCCCGCGGACCCCCTGGGGCGTTGGCTCAGGGCCAGGCTCCTCCTCAAGGCGGGCAGGGCTTCCGAGGCCCTCAAGGACCTGGAGGCGGCCGCCTCCAGCCGCGAGGCGCCCTTCGTCGCCAGGGTCTCGGCCGCCATGATGAAAAGGCTCAAGGAGCAAGAATGAAGCTGCCCTTCGTCAAGATGACCGGGGCGGGAAACGACTTTATCCTGATAAAAAAAGGGGGCCTGCGTGCCGGCGATTCGCTGCGAAGGCTCGCGATTCTTCTCTGCGACCGCCGCCGCGGGGTAGGGGCTGACGGGCTGCTCGTGCTCGGAAGTGATTCCGGGATGGCCAAGCTCCTCTACTTCAACTCGGACGGATCAACGGCCTTCTGCGGCAACGGCTCGCGCTGCGCGGCCTGGTGGCTTTTCGTCCAGGGCCGGACCGGAGGCAGGCGAAAGTTCGAGTTCCTGACCAGCGCAGGGCCCCTGCGCGCCAGGATCGTAGGGCCCGGGAGGGTCGCGATCGCCATGCCCCGGCCCGGGGAGGCCAGGCTGGGACTCAAGCTCAGGGCCCTGGACAGGGCCTGGACCATCCATGCCATCCACGCGGGCGTCCCCCACGCGGTGGTGGAGGTCAACGACGTAGAAAACCTCGATGTCGAGCGGGCGGGCAAAGCCTTAAGGAATCACAGGATGTTCAAGCCTCATGGGGCCAACATTAATTTCGCCGCATTCGGCGCTTCGCGCCTCATACTGCGGACATACGAACGCGGGGTGGAGGCCGAGACCCTGGCCTGCGGCACAGGGGCCGTGGCCACGGCCCTGGTGGGCTTTCTCCTGGGCCGATGCCGGCCTCCCGTGCGAATCAAGGTCAGAAGCGGCGAGACGCTGAAAGCGAGCTTTCTCCGCGAGGGAGAGACTTTCAAGGAGGTCTGGCTTGAGGGTCCGGCCCAAGTCGTCTGCAAGGGGGAAATCATCATACCATGAAATTCGAAGGCTCCTTCGTCGCCTTGGCCACCCCTTTCAGGAAGGACCTAAGCCTGGATGAGGAGGCCCTGCGCCGGATCATCCGCCTGCAGCTCAAGGCCGGCACCTCG
>CAYLZQ010000134.1:0-6012 GCA_964388045.1 uncultured Elusimicrobia bacterium
CGTTCGACTTCTCGCTCGAGGCGGGCATCGCGTGGATCGACAACGACTTCCGCGCGGGAGAGGACGAGGCCTCCAGGCTCTGGCGCGAAAAGGCCTTTGAGAAGTGCGTCTGGATCCTGAAAAACGGGGGTTCCGTGTTCGTCTACCCGGAGGCCGGGAGATCCCGGAGGGGCTGGCTGGACGCAAGCCGCCCCAAGGACTTCCTCGGGCGCTTGGCCCTCGACGTCCCGAACGCTCGATTTCTCTGCGTCTACCTGCGCGGGGAAGGCCAGCTCTACGCCACGGTCTTCCCGAATCGGGGCGAGAGCCTCCGGATGTACGCGGAGATGATCCCGGGGCTCATGGAAGGGGAGAGCACCCCCAGGGCCGTCTCCCAGAGACTCTTCGACGCCTTGAGCCGCCTCCAGCTCCGCTGGTTCGCGGAGGCAAGACTGCCCAAGAACTGCGCTGGAAACGACGTCCTGGACCTCAAATCCCCCGCCCTGGCAGGGCACTGCGACCCTGAAACCGGGGAGCCTGACCCGGAGTGGATGGAGCGGCACCTGACCTCCAGGGAAAAAGAATACCTGGCTGATGCGAGCCGCCCCTATCTCACCTTCTGCAAGTTCCTGGCGGCCAAGGAGGCCGCGGCCAAGGCCCTGGCCCAGTCCGGCATCCGGATCCCGGACGGAGCCTTCCAGGCTCTCGAGGCCGACCTCTTCAAGCGCAGGGTCACTCACCTGGCCACGGGCTGCCAGGTGGAGATCGCCTTCACGGACGAGGACCAGGACAAGGTGCACTGCCTGGCCGTGCTGCGGGGCGGAAGCCTGGGGGATGAGCACAACCCTGGGGACTTGGTCTGGCGGATAGACGAGGTGCCTCCGGGAGCCAACCCCTCCGGGTTTGCGAGGGAAAGGTGCCTGGAGCTCATCGCCGAGTCCTCGGACGACATCCCCTCCCCGGCCGTGCTGGCCTTCAGCGACGAGGAAGGCATCCCCAAGGTCCTGCGCGGCGGCAAGGCCTGCGACTGGGGCGTGTCCCTCTCCCACTCCGGCCGCTACGCGGCCTACAGCTTCATGGTTTCTTGAGGTCCCCCCATTCCAGCCTGAGTGCGTTCTCAAGCTCCAGGGCTTCGGGCCCGAGTCCTGCCTGCTTGGCCTTCCGAAGCTCCAGCTCGGCTCCCTTCCTGTCCCCGGCCAAGGCCCTGGCCAGGGCGGAGCTGAGCCTCACCCGTCCAAGCGCGGGATCGAGCCCCAGGGCCCTGTCGAAATCAGAGAGGGCGCCCCTGGGATCCCCGCGCCTCATCCTCGCTTCCCCCACGTGCCAGAGGAGGCTGGCCTCCGGGGATTGGACCGGAGCCACCCCCCAGATCTGCCGCCTCTGCTCCTCTGAGAGCCGGCCCAGGCTGAGGAGGCGCTTGGCCTCTCCAAACCACCCCGGCCTGCGCTCAAAGAGGACCTCCAGGTAGACCGCCCCTCTCCAGGAAAGGCGCGGGCTTGCCTGGGCGATGGCTATGAGGACCTCCCTAAGAGTGGCGCGGGAGGCCTGCTCCTCTTCGAACTTCTCGAGCCTGCCCCAGCGCCGCTTGAGAAACTCCAGGCCCTGCCTGTCCCATGGCAGGCGGCCCAGGCTCTGGCTTCCGACCAAGGCCTCCGAGATCGCCAGGGAGACGAGGTGGTTGTAGCGCTGGTGCCAATGGACCTTGTCCCTGAAGAGCCTTAGGTCAGGAAGCCCGGGGAGGGCGGCCCGGCGGAAAACCCCGTCAAGGTCCACCCAGATGGCCCCCTCCTCCAGGGCCGCCCTCCGGATCATATCCTGGCAGCGAGGACCACAACCGCTCCAGGGCTCGGCTTCCAGGGCCTCGCGGTAGAGCTTCTCCGCCTTCCCTCTCTCGCCCAGCCTCTCCGAGCAGCGCGCCAGGTAAAAGAGGGAGAGAGCTCTGGCATCCTTGTCCCGGTATTCCCGCAGGCCCGGGAGCGCCCTCTCCCAAAGCGCCTGCGCCGCGCGCCAGTCCCTGTGGAGATACTTGATCCACCCGCGCAGAAAGCCCAAGGGAGGAAGGATCAGGGGGTTGTTGGAGGGAGACTCCCGATAGTTGATGGGAGGGGAGCAGACAGCCACAGGAACCCCCCTCCCCAGGGCCCTGCGGATGTTGCCCCTCAAGTTCGCCTCAAAGCCCCGAAGGTTCTTTTCGATCTCCTCCTGGAGGCTGGCCGGGGGCCTTCTGCGGCCGAGCCGAGAGGAAAGCCTTCGGAAAAGGGGCCATCCCTGGAGGCGGTCTCTGAGGCGCAGTATCCAAAGGGGAAGCGGAGCAGAGCCCGCCCACTCGTTGTGCCCGCCCATGAACACCAGCAGGTCGGGCTGATAGGAAAGCACCTCCTTCTCCACCAGGGTCTCACGGGCGCTGTCGTAGCCCGGCATCCCGCAGTCCAAAGCCTCGATCTTGCGCGAGGAAAGGAGTTCCTTCAAGGCCTCCCCAAGGTTTCTGGGCTGCTCGAGGTGGATGCTGGCGATCGAGCCCCCGAGCACGAAGAGCCGGAAGGCCTCGGGAGCCTTGCGCGCGGCGAAGGAGCCGGGGCTCGCCTCGGGACGGACGGCCTTGTAAAGCCCAGGGCGGTCCCTGTCTAGGGCAAAGAAGGGGGAATAGATGTCCTCGTAGTAGAACTTCCTTCCCTCCTCCCCCTGCCCGAGGGCCGAGCCTGCCAGGCAGATGGTACAAAGGGCCCAATCCAGACGCGCCATCCCACCCAGGTTATCATTTGTCCAACTCTCCTGAAAATGTTTCAATCGAAAATGCCATGAGCGGCATCTGCCTGCTCTTTGCCGGGCAGTCGGTCCAGGAGACCGGCATGTGCGCCGAGCTCTGGAAGCGCAAGGCGGCCAGGGAGGTCCTGGAGAGGCTTGCGCCCTGCCTTGGAGAGGACCTGGAATATCTGACCACCCGGATGCCCGAGGAGGAGCTCGCCCTCACCTTCAACTCCCAGAGGGCCATCCACGCCCATCATCTGGGGCACTGGTTCGCCTACAAGGCCGCCCATCCCGATGTCGTCCTGGATGGAGCCATCGGCCACTCCATGGGGATCGTGGCGGCCCTGGTCGCTGCCGAGGCGATCTCCGTGGAGGACTCAGGGGCCTTCATTCGGGCCAGGGCCCAGGCCTTCTCCGAGGTCTGCAAGGGCTTTGAGGCCCCCATGGGACTGGCCGCTGTCTCCTGCGAGGAACTTGCGGAGCTCTTCAGGGAGCTCGACGGCTTCCCAGGGGTCTCTCTGGCCCTCCACAACACCTCCCGGAAGGCTGTCCTGGGCGGAAGCCTCTCGGACCTGGAGGCCCTGGCCCGCCACGCCCAGAGCGAGGGCTGGCCGGTGCGCATCAGGGTCCTCAAGGTCGAGGGCCCCTACCACACCAAGGCCTTCTCCCCCTGCAAGGAGGGCTTGAGAAAGGCTCTTTCCTGCGTCACAATCAGCCCCCCGAAGGTCCCGGTCTTCATGGGCACCTCGGGCGGACGCGAGGATGACGCGGAGAGGATCAGGGAGCTCCTGGTCGAGCAGGCTGACTCCTCCGAGCGCCATCTGGAGGCTGTCCGGTCCGCCTACGAGCACGGCTGCAGGCGCTTCCTGGAAGTCGCCTACAAGCCCCAGCCAGTCACCTGGATATCCGATCAGCTTTTGGACGAGGAGGGAAAGCCCCTGCCGGGGGTGAGCGTCCAAGCGGTGAGGACTGAGGAGATATAGTGCGCCTGGCCGCCGCCAGTCCCGCCTTGCCTGAGGCCCCGCCGGTGCTGGCCAGGCAATTGGGCTTCTGGACCCTTGCGGTCTACGGGATCGGGGACATCCTGGGAGCCGGAATCTATGCCTTGGTCGGGAAGGTGGCGGGGATCTCGGGCCAGTCGGCCTGGCTTTCCTTCGTGGTCTCCGCGGTCCTGGCTGCGGTGACTGGCTTAAGCTACGCGGAGCTGACTTCCCGCATCCCAAAAGCGGCCGGGGCAGCCGCCTTCTGCGGGAGGGCTTTCAGGCATCCCCTGATCCCCTACCTGGTAGGCCTCTGCGTGCTGGCCAGCGGCGTCACCTCCACCGCCGCGGTCTCCCTGGCCTTCTACGGCTACCTGAAAGTCTTCCTTGACGTTCCCCAGCTTGCGGCAGCCATAAGCCTTATCTGCCTGATGAGTCTGCTAAGCTTCTGGGGCATCAGGGAATCCGCTGGAGCCAACAACATCCTAACCGCCATCGAGGTCTCCGGCCTGCTCCTGGTCATCGGGGTAGGCTTCTCCTACGCGGCGAAGCAAAACCCGGGAGAGCTCCTGGATCGCATCGCTCCCTCAGCCGGGTTTCTTCCCGTCCTTTCCGGCGCGACCCTCGCCTTCTACGCCTTCATCGGCTTCGAGGACCTGGCCAATCTGGCCGAGGAGGCCAAGAACCCCTCGCGCGACCTTCCTAGGGCGATCCTGACCGCGGTGGGGGTGACGACCCTGATCTACCTCTGCGTGATCTTCGTGCTCCTCTGGGCCATACCCCCGCAAGAGGCCGCCTCCTCCATGACTCCCCTCCTGGATGTCCTCAAAAAAGCGGGCTTCTCCCTGCCCCCCTGGGGCTTTGCGCCAATCGCCCTCTTTGCCGTGTGCAACACGGGCCTTGCCAATCTGGTCATGGCCTCCAGGCTCCTCTACGGGATGGCCGACCAAGGGCTTCTTCCCAGGCCCCTGGCCTTGATCCATCCTGGCCGGAGAACTCCATGGGTAGCGGTTCTGACCGCCATGGCTCTCTGCGTCGCCCTGGTCCTGACCGGAACCGTGGGAGTCATGGCGCAGACCACAAGCCTCCTTCTCACCGCAGCCTTCCTGGTCATGCACCTAAGCCTCATCCTGATCCGAAGAAGGGAGCCTGCGGCCGAAGGAACCTTCAGGGCCCCTGGCTTTGTTCCCTACCTCGGGATCGGGGTCTGCCTTCTCCTCTCCTCCCAGGCCCCGGCCCAGGCCTATCTCCGGATGGCCCTGGTCATCGGGGTAGGAATTCTGCTCTATCCGGCTTTCCCAGGCAAGGCTGGAGCCAGGGTCCCGGAGCACTGACTCCCCCCTTGACCCAAGCGGCTCTAAAGGGAGAGGCGCCTCTCGGCGCATTTGCTGCAACGTCCGCAGTGCCTGAGGCCCCTGGGCTTGAGGCAGGAAAAGGCGAGGCGAGCGGGAAAGCCTGGAGCCAGGCGCCTGACCTGGGCCTTGGTGAGCCTCTGAAAGGGGGCCAGTATCTTGATCCTGCTCCCCAGGGCCGCGATCAGGGCTTGCTCCATGAGCCTGAGGAATCCAGGCGCGGCGTCCGGAAAGGGATTGCCCTTCAAGAGGGCCAGGGCCAAGGCCGGGATTCCCCTTGAAGCGCAGAAGATTCCCGCCTGGGAGAGGAGCACGAGGTTCCTGCCAGGAAGATAGACGCTGTCCCAGGGGCTTTTGCTCCCCGGCACGCCCCGGCCTGTCAGGCTCCAGTGCCCCTTGAGCGCGGCCCTCATCGGAGCCTGGACCTGGCTCAATTCCCTCAAGCCGGGGGCCTTCATGGCCTTGAGCAGCCTTTTGAGCCAAGCCAGCTCCGCTTTCTCCCAGGCAAAGCCGCTGCGCACGTAGAGGGGATGGACCTCGCAGCCCTGGCGCAAAAGGCAGGCCGCGAGCACCGAGCTGTCCAGGCCTCCGCTCAGAAGCACGCAGACCTTCTTTCCCGCCTGAGAAAGGAGGTTCCTCACTGGGCCTTTCCCAGGGAGGCCTGGCGCTTAAACTCAGCCCTGGCCTTCTCCAGCTCAGGGTCAGGGCCCTGAGAAAGGCGCATCTCCAGGTAGAAGCCGAGCCTCCTGGCGTAGACCTCCTCCCCGAAGCGCCCCCGATCCACGAAGCGGCACCTAGGCTCCTGCCCGTCCTGGGCAAAGGGGGCGAGCATCCTGGGAGCAAAGTCAATGAAAAGCGGGTAGAGCCCGCGACTTGTCTCGTAATCGCGAAGAAGGAAATCCAGCTTGGGGAACCACTCGGAGCCCGCATACTCCCTCTGGAGCCTCGCGACC
>CAYLZQ010000135.1:0-6010 GCA_964388045.1 uncultured Elusimicrobia bacterium
TGCTCAAGCTCTCAGGGGAGTCCCTCTGCGGCAGCTCCGGGCACGGGATCGACCCCGAGGCCCTCTTTGGGATCGCGCGGGAGATCAAGCAGGCCCACGACCGGGGGGTCGGGATCGGAGTGGTCGTGGGCGGGGGCAACATCTGGCGCGGGACCCAGGACAGGGGGGAGGCGATCGGGCGGGTCACGGCCGACTACATGGGCATGCTCGCCACGGTCATCAACGCCCTGGCCCTCCAGGACGCCCTCGAGCACCTGGGGGCCCCCACCCGGGTCCAGACGGCCATCGAGATCACCAAGCTCGCCGAGGCCTATATCCGCAGGCGCGCCATTCGCCACCTGGAGAAGGGGCGGATCGTGATCTTCGCGGGAGGCACCGGCAACCCTTACTTCACGACGGACACCGCGGCCGCCCTGCGCGCGGTCGAGATCGAGGCCCAGGCCCTCCTCAAGGCCACGAAGGTCGACGGGGTCTACACCGACGATCCGCGCCTCAACAAGAAGGCGAAGAAGCTCTCGCGGGTGACCTTCATGGAGTCCATCCGCCAGCGCCTGCGGGTGATGGATACGACGGCGCTTACCCTCTGCATGGAGAACCGGATGCCGGTCGTGGTCTTCGACCTCGCGGTCAAGGGGAACATAGACAGGGCGGTCAACGGCCAGGAGGTCGGGACTCTGATCACGGAATAGGAGGCGCGCGAACGCGAAGCCCTCGCGCCCAACGGGGTCGCGGAATTTTCTTCAGGAGTTCATCGAATATGCCCATCACGGAAGCCATCAACTCGGTCCTCAGCAAGATGGAAGAGAGCATGAAGGAGCGCCTGGCCAAGCTCGCCAAGGAGTTCTCGATCCTGCGCACGGGCCGGGCCAACCCCATGATCCTGGAGGCCGTGAAGGTGGAGTATTACGGGCAGCTCGTGCCCTTAAAGCAGGTGGCCGCGGTCTCGGTGCCCGAGGCGCGGGTCATGGAGATCAGGCCCTGGGACCCCTCGGCCCGCCCTGAGATCGACAAGGCCCTTCAGAAGGCCGACCTGGGGGCTCAGCCCCAGAACGACGGCAAGCTCATCCGCCTCGCCCTTCCCTCCCTGAGCGAGGAGCGGCGCAGGGACCTGGTCAAGGTGGTCAAGCGCATGGCCGAGGAGTTCAGGGTGGCCCTCCGCAACGACCGGCACGAGACTCTCGACAAGATCAAGAAGGCCGAGAAGGCCAAGGAGATCGGCCAGGACGACGCCCGGGCCCTGGAGGCGCGGATCCAGAGGATCACCGATTCCTACGTCAAGCAGGTCGACGAGCAGGTCGCGCAGAAGGAAAAGGAGATCACGACCGTCTAATGCGAGCTGCCCAGGCCCCGGGCCGGAGCGCGGCGGATCTGGATCCCTCCCGCCTTCCCGTCCATATCGCGATCATCATGGACGGCAACGGCCGCTGGGCCAAGGCCCGGGGGCTGCCCCGCGTGGCGGGCCACCAGGCCGGGATCGAGTCCGTGCGCGAGGTGGTGCGCTCCTGCGCCGAGTTGGGAGTCAAGGTCCTGACCTTGTACTCCTTTTCGACCGAGAATTGGCTCCGGCCCCGCGAGGAGGTCTCGGAGCTCATGAGGCTGCTCTGTTGGGCCCTCGGGCGCGAGACGGCGGAGCTGGCCAAAAACAACGTGCGCCTCAGGGCCTGCGGCAGGCTTGAGGGGCTTCCCGGGATGGTGCAGGAGGAGCTCTCGCGCGCGATCAAGCTCCTGGAGGGCCAGACCGGCCTCTCCCTCAACCTGGCCTTGAACTACGGCTCCCGCCAGGAGATCACGGACGCGGTCAACCGCCTGCTCGCCTCGGGCCTCAAGTCCGTGACCGAGGAGGAGCTCTCCAAGGCCCTTGACACGGCGGGGCTCCCGGACCCGGACCTGCTGATCAGGACCTCGGGCGAGATGAGGGTCTCCAACTTCCTTCTCTGGCAGATCGCCTACGCGGAGCTCTACGTGACCCCCGTTTGTTGGCCCGACTTCCGCCGGGAGCACCTCCTGGAGGCGATCGGGGAGTTCCAGCGCCGGGAGAGGCGCTTCGGGGGGCTCTGATGCTTCTGCCCAGGATCCTGACGGCCGTCTTGGGGATTCCCATGGTCCTGTTTCTGATCCACCGGGGAGGGCTCGGCTATTCCCTCTTCGTCGTGGGGATCGCGGCCCTTTCCCTCTACGAATACGGCCTGATCCTGGCCCTGGGGGGCCGGCCCTCCCAGCGGGGGCTCCTGGTCCTGGGGGGCTCGGCCCTGGCCCTTTCCCTGGCCCTGGGTGGCCCCCTGGCCGGGGTTCTCTCGGCCGTGGTGGCCCTGGTGGTCCTCAGGGAGATGTTCGCCCGGGAGCGGGACCTCGACCGCGTGGCCCTCACCCTCCTTGGGACCCTCCTCCTGGGCTGGATGCCCGCCCATCTCGCCTTGATCCGGGACCTCAGGCCCCACGGGGAGAGGCTCACCTTCATGGTCTTTGCCTCGGTGTGGGCCATGGACTGCGCCGCTTACGCGGCGGGCAGGGCCTTGGGCCGCCACTCCCTGGCCCCGGCCCTGAGCCCCAAGAAGACCTGGGAGGGGGCGGTGGCCGGCTTCTGCGCGGGCCTGGGGGTGGTCCTGGCCTTCCGGGCTTGGAGCCCCGAGATGATCTCCCTGCCTCGAGCCCTGGGAGTGGGGGCGATCCTCGCCCTCTCCGGACAGCTCTCGGACCTGGCCGAGTCCATGATCAAGCGCTCGGTGGGAGCCAAGGATTCCGGGGCCCTCCTTCCCGGCCACGGGGGAGTGATGGACCGTTTCGACTCCTTCATGCTGGGCGCCCCGGCCGCCTATTACTGCCTGGTCCTATCAGGAGGCCCCCGCAACGCTGCGGGGGTTTTCGGGGGTTAAGGAGTTTGTTTATATGAAACGGATAGCGATCCTGGGCTCCACGGGCTCCATCGGGATCAACGCCTTGAGCGTGGTCGCGCAGATGCCCGGGGAATTCGAGGTGGTGGGATTGGCCGCGCGCAAAAACGCCGAGCTCCTGGCCGGCCAAGCCCGCCAGTTCGGGGCCAAGATGGTCTCTCTTTTCGATCCCGCGGCCTCTGAGGATCTCAAGGGCCGCCTCGACGGCTCCTGCCGGCACCTGCCTCCGGGGGTGGAGGGTCTCGTCGAGATGGCGGGCCATCCCTCCGTGGACCTGGTCCTGACGAGCCTGGTCGGGGGAGTCGGCTTTGCCCCCCTCCTCTCGGCCGTCCGCTCGGGCAAGACGATCGCGCTGGCCAACAAGGAGCCCATGGTGATGGCCGGGGAGCAGTTCATGCGGGAGGCCGAGCGCTGGCAGGCCCGCATCATCCCGGTCGACTCGGAGCCCTCGGCCGTTTTTCAGTGCGTGAATCCGCAAGGCGGCGCGGATGCCGCAAGCGGACCCGGTGCCTCCGCGCGCGGAGTCATTCACAAGGTTTTCCTGACCGCCTCCGGCGGCGCCTTTTACCGCCGCAAGGGGAGCCTCCAGGACGTCACCCCGGCCGAGGCCCTCAGGCATCCGACCTGGAAGATGGGCCCCAAGATCACGGTGGACTGCGCGACCCTGATGAACAAGGGCTTTGAGGCGATCGAGATCATGAACCTCTTCGGGCTCAAGCGCGAGCAGGTCGAGATCGTCATCCACCCCCAGTCCGTCATCCATTCCGCGGTCGAGTTCTCCGACGGCTCGGTCCTGGCGCAGTTGTCCCCCCCGGACATGAGGCTGCCCATCCAGTACGCCATGACCTGCCCCGCCAGGACCCGGAGGGTGATCCAACCTCTCGACCTCTTCGGGGTGGGGCAGCTCAGCTTCGAGGGGCCGGATTTCGCGAGGTTCCCCTGCCTGGGCCTGGCCGCCGAGGCGGCCGGCGCGGGCGGGGGCATGCCCGCGGTTCTCTCGGCCTCGGACGAGGTGGCGGTGGAGGCCTTCCTGGAGGGGCGCCTGCGCTTCACGGACATCCCGCGCGTGATCGAGAAGACCCTGCAGGCCTACTCCCCTGGAGGGGGGCTGCCCTCCCTGGCGGAGGTGGTGGAGATAGACCAGTGGGCCAGGGCCAAGGCCGAGGAAATCTCACGGAGGCTTGGGTGAGCCCGATCGAAATAGTCCAGTCGGCCGCGGCGGTGGTCCTCACCCTGGGCCTGGTCATCTTCCTCCACGAGGCCGGGCACTTCATCCTTTGCCGCTGGCTGGGCGTGAGGGTCGAGAGGTTCGCCTTCGGCTTCGGCCCGGAGCTACTGGGCCTGACCCGGGGCCAGACCCGCTATTCCCTCTGCGCCTTCCCCCTCGGGGGTTTCGTCAAGCCGGCCGGGGAGGAGCCCGAGGCCTGCACGGGCAAGCCCGATGAGTACTTCTCCCAGGCCTGGCACCGGAGGTTGGCGATCGTGGCCGCGGGCCCGGCCATGAACTACCTGCTGGCCTGGGGGCTTTTCACCGGCGTGGTCTACGTCAAGGGGCTCCCCGAGCCCGGGAAGGAGGCCGCCATCGGCAACATGATCACCGGCTTTCCGGCCGACCGGGCCGGGCTCCGCGTCGACGACGTGGTCACCGTGGTGGGCGGCCAGGGCGTCTCCTCCTGGAAGGAGCTGGCCGCCGTCATCCACCAGAACCCCGAGCGGGAGATCGAGCTCGCCTTTCGCCGGGGCGATCAGGCTTTACGCGTGCGGCTCACCCCCAGGAGGGAGGAGGCGACGGGCAAGGGGGTGATCGGAATCATGCCCAGGCCAGTCTACCGTCCCGTGGGTTTCTTGACCGCCGCGGCCGAGGGGGCCAAGCAGTGCTGGGCGCTCTCCGCCTACACGGTCACGACCATAGTCTCCAAGATCTCCCGCCGGGAGCGGCCGGACCTAGCCGGGCCCGTCGGCATCGTCCAGATGGTCAGCCGCGCGGCCCGCTCGGGCTGGGAGGACCTGGTCTTCTTGATCGGGCTCATCTCGGTCGCGATCGGCTTCTTCAACCTCCTTCCCGTCCCCCTCCTCGACGGGGGACACGCGGCCATGTACCTCTGGGAGGGGGCCTCGGGAAGGAGGCTCAACCGGGAGGCCATGGCCGCGGCCAACGGGGTGGGGATCGCCCTCCTCCTGGGGCTGCTGCTCTTTGCGACCTACAACGACGTCCTGCGCCTGCGTGGGGAGCGCTCCCGCAGACCTCCGGCGGCCCAGGAGAAGTGACCTCCGCCCCCGCAAGGGGGGCGGCATCCTTGATTTATGAAAAGAAGCAACAGCGTCTCCTCCGCCCCCCTGAAGGGGGCGGTATCCGACAGAGGAACGCCTGTCCTCGGCCTTCTGCGAGCGGAAGCGAGCGTACTGACGCCACGGCGCCAAAGGAGAGCGCCAGGGCGTCACGTGCGGCCTCGGGCGCTATGAAGCTCAGCCGCTATTTTCCGCCCACCCTCCGGGAGGCCCCCTCCGACGCCGACAACGTCTCGGCGAACCTGATGCAGCGCGCCGGGATGATCCGCAAGCTCGCCTCCGGGATCTACGAGTGGCTCCCCCTCGGCCTGAGAGCTCTTCGCAAGGTGGAGCGGATCGTGCGCTCCGAGCTTGACGCCATCGGGGGCCTGGAGGTCTCCCTGCCCGTGATCCAGCCCAAGGGCCTTTGGGAGGAGACCGGGCGCTGGGGGATCTATGGAAAGGAGCTCCTGCGCCTCAAGGACCGCAAGGGGGGCGAGTTCTGCTTCGCCCCGACCGCCGAGGAGGTCGTCACGGACCTCGTGCGGCGCGAGGTGCGGAGCTGGCGCCAGCTTCCCCTCATGCTCTACCAGTTCGGGCTCAAGTTCCGCGACGAGATCCGCCCCCGCTTCGGGGTCATGCGCGCGCGCGAGTTCCTCATGAAGGACGCCTACTCCTTCCACGCCGACGACGAGGACGCCTCGCGCTGTTACGAGGCCGTCCACGCCGCCTACTCGCGCGTCTTCGAGCGCTGCGGCCTGCGCTTTCGACCCGTCGAGGCCCAATCGGGCGCCATAGGCGGCTCCTACTCGCACGAGTTCATGGTCCTGGCTGAGACCGGGGAGGAGACC
>CAYLZQ010000136.1:0-5986 GCA_964388045.1 uncultured Elusimicrobia bacterium
GCGAGGGGCCTTCCCGCAAGCGTGATCTGGCGCGAGAGGAGCTTCATCGCCAGGGGCCCGCAGTGCAGCGAGCTCACCCCGTCCTCCTCAAGCCCGCCGGACCAGATTCTCCGCCGCAGGAGGGTCCGGACGCGCGCCAGGAATATCTGCGGGTTGAAAGGGCGCTCCAGGACGTCGTCAGCCCCGGCGTCAAGGCAGGCGACGGCCTCGGCCGCCGCGGACCCCGGGATCACGCAGAGGACCGGCATGGGACGCAGGCCCTCCTCCTCGCGCAAGGCCCTCAGGAAGGGCCCGCTTTCCGGGAGGGAGGGCTTGGCCAGGACCAGGAGCTGGGGGCCCTCCCTGCGGAGCCATTCCAGAAGGCGGGGCCTGAGGGCGACTCCCACCCGATGGCCCTGCGAGGCCAGCAGGACCTCGAGCTGCGCGCAGAATTTCGGGTCCTCTCCTGCGAGGGCGATGAGCATTAGTATGCGCGGGGGGGATACTCCCCGAAGACCTCCTGGAGGGCCGCGGTGATCTCCCCGACGCTCGCGTAGGCCTCCACGCACTCCAGGATGGGGGGCATCAGGTTCTCGCTGCCCCGCGCGCAGGCCCGCAGGCCCTCCAGGGAGGACCGGACCCTGGAGTTATCCCGCTCCCGCCGCAGCCTCTGGAGGGACTTGATCTGACCGGCCTCCACCGCGCCGTGGATCTTGAGGATGGGGGGGACCCTCCCGGCCGACTCGTGGATGTTGACGCCCACGATCCGCCGACGGCGGGCCGAGAGGTCCATCTCGGTGCGGTAGGCGGTCTCCGCGATCTCCCGGTGGAAGAAGCCCTTCTCGAGAGCCTGGATCACCCCCCCCAGGTCCTGGATGCGCCTCATCAAGGCCGTGGCCCTGGTCTCGATCTCCCGGGTCAGCCATTCGAGGTAGAAGGAGCCCCCGAAGGGATCCGGGGTGTCCGTCACGCCCGACTCGAAGGCGATGATCTGCTGGGTGCGCAGGGCCAGCCTCGCCGCCTCGTCGCTGGGAAGGGCCAGGGCCTCGTCATAGGAGTTGGTATGCAGGCTCTGGGTCCCGCCCAGGACCGCGGCCAAGGCCTGGGCGGCCACGCGCACGAGGTTGTTCATCGGCTGCTGGGCGGTCAGGCTCACCCCCGCGGTCTGGCAGTGCATGGGGAGCATCCAGGAGAGCTCGCTCTTGGCCCCGAACTCCTCGCGCATAAGCCTGGCCCATATCCCGCGCGCCGCCCGGAGCTTGGCGATCTCCTCGAAGAAGTAGTTGTGCGCGTCGAAGAAGAAGGAGAGGTGGGGAGCGAAGTCGTCCACGGCGAGGCCCCTGGCGAGGAGCCTCGCCACGTACTCCCTCCCGTCGGCCAGGGTGAAGGCGAGCTCCTGGACGGCGTCGGAGCCGGCCTCCCGGATGTGGTAGCCCGAGATCGAGATCGGGTAGAAACGCGGGACCTCCCGGACGCAGTACTCGATGGCGTCCAGGACCAGGCGCATCGAGGGCTCGGGGGGGTAGAGGTACTCGTTCTGGGCTATGTACTCCTTCAAGATGTCGTTCTGGAGGGTCCCCCGCACGCGCCTGGAGGGCACCCCCTGCCTTTTGGCGACCGCCAGGTACATGCCCAGAAGGACCGGGGCGGGAAGGTTGATCGTCATCGAGGTCGAGACCCTCCCCAGGTCGATGCCAGCGAAGAGCTCCTCGAAATCCGCCAGGCTGTCCACCGCGACCCCCTCCCGCCCGACCTCTCCGGCGGCGCGGGGGTCGTCGGAGTCTATCCCCATCAGGGTCGGAAGGTCGAAGGCCGTCGAGAGTCCCGTCTCCCCGTGCGCGAGGAGATATTTGAAGCGCTCGTTGGTCTCCTTGGCGGTCTTGTGGCCCGCGAACTGCCTCATCGTCCAGTGATGGACCCGGTAGCCGCTCCCCTTGAGGCCCCGGACGAACGGGTACTCCCCCGGTCGCCCGCAATCGGCGAGGAGATCCCTCCCCGCCAGGTCCTCGGGGCCGTACTCCCTGGCAACCTCTATCCCGGAGAGGGTCGAAGGGGCCGGCTCCTGGAGGGCCACGCTCATGGTTTCCGCTCTGCGAGCTTCGGTTTCCGGCTCGCGCCTCCAACCACTTCTGACCGAGCGATAACGCGAGGGAATGCCGCCTCCACACTCCGTTGGGAAGCGGCCTCGCCCACCCGCCTTCGGCGGGTCCCCGGGCTCGGTCGCAACCATTTCTGACCGAGCGATAACGCGAGGGAATGCCGCTTCGACACTCCGTTAGGAAGCGGCCTCGCAGACCCGCTACGCGGGTCCCCCTGCTCGGTCACGGGCTCCTCCGCTTGCGCCTGATCTCCTCGCGCCTTCTCTCCATCTTCTCCTGGTCGGGCCTCAGACGCCTTCTCTCGCGGGGGCGCTCCTGGCCCTTCTCCCTCCGCTCCAGCAGCTCCCGCCGCCTGGACTTCATCCTCTCGATCAAGCGCTGCCGGAGCTCGCGTCTCTCCTCCGGGGGAAGGGCCCGCCAGGCCCTGCGCAGGGACTGGGCCCTGCGGCGCAAGCCCCTCATGAAGGCCCGGTGCCGCACCAGCCTCTTCAACTGGTAGGCGGGCAGGGGCCGGGCCCCCCGCGCCACCAGGGTCTCCTGGTTGGCGATCAGGATTTCCGGAGCTCCGGCCTCCCCGCTCACCTCGAGCTTGCCCTCGTCAAAGACCCCCACGGTGGTCTCCTCCCTATCGGAGGGGACCTCCACTCCGAACTCGGTCCCGCGCACGGCCGCGACCGCGGTGGGGGTGCGCACCCGCAGGCTCTCGGAACCGAAAAGCGCTCCGATCTTGGCGAGCAGGCTCCCCAGAGCGATCTTGAGCTCCGTCTCCGCGGCTCGGGCCGCTGAGAGGGTGAAGTCCGTGTTCTCGCGCAGGGAGACCACGTGCTGGCCGTCGAGGCTCACCTCGGCGCTGGAATCCTCGCCCGTCCGGATCCGGTCCCCGGTCTCCAGAGGCATGTCCTTCTCGGCGGGAGCCCCCTCGGGTTCCTCGGCCGTGTAGAGGGTGACCTCACCCCTCGTCTCGGTGAGGCGCGCCTCCCGCTCGCCCTCCCGGGCTGCCAGCGGCCCCGCCAGGCTGAAAAGCCAAAAAACCGCCGCCACAGTCCCAAGAATTTTCTTCTGAGCCATTGAGCGCCTCTCCATAGGTAAACGTCTCACTGCCCTCTTCCCCTTGAGGAGAAGAAGGATGGGAGTGGGGGGGAGGCGCGGTGGGTCATTGTCCGCTCAGCACGGCCTCTCCCCAGGACATGCGGACAATGATACTAAGTTAGGCGGATGCGCACAAACTCGTGCTTGCCGATCTGGAGGACGAAGGAGCCTGGGGAGTGGATGGGAGAGTCCTCGGTCACCTTGCGCCCGTCGATCCTGACCCCGCCTTGGGCGATGAGCCTCCTGGCCCTGTTTCGGAGCTTGATCGCGCCCGCCTGGGCGACGAGCTGGCTGAGGACGATGCCCTTGGGAGCCTCGACGGTCTTGAGATCCTGGGGCAGCTCCCGCTTGGAGAAGGTCTCGTCGAAGAACCTCCTCTCGGCCCCGGCGGCCTGGGACCCATGGAAGCGCGCGGTCAGGATCTCGGCCAGGTCCTTCTTGGCCTGCATCGGGTGCTGAGCCCGGCGCTCCTGGAGGTCCGCATCCGTCAGGAGCTCGTAGTAGGAGAGCATCAGCTCATCCGTAAGCTTCATCACCCTGCCGAACATCTCGCGCGCGGGTTCGGTCAAGGCGATGGCGTTCCCGTAGGACTTGGACATCTTCCTGGCCCCGTCCGTTCCCACCAGTAGGGGCATGGTCAGGGCCACCTGCGGCTCCTGGCCCGCGTCCTGCTGCATCCTGCGGCCCACCAGAAGGTTGGTGAGCTGGTCGTTGCCCCCGAGCTCCACGTCCGAGCGGACCGCCACGGAGTCGTAGCCTTGAAAGAGGGGGTAGAGGGTCTCGAGAATCGTCAGGGGGGAGTTCTCCTTGAGGCGCGCCTTGAAATCCTCGCGCGCCAGGAGCTGCTGGAGGGTATGCCTCTTCAAGGTCTCCAGGAGATCCTCGCGCACGAAGGGACCCAGCCACTCGGAGTTGAAGCGCAGCTCGAGCCTCCGGGGATCCAGGATCTTGGCGGCCTGCTCCTGGTAGGTCCTGGCGTTGGCCGCGATCTCGCCGGGACTCAAGGGGGGGCGAGTCTCGTCTCGGCCGGAGGGGTCGCCGATGGCGGCCGTGAAGTCCCCGATGATGAGGACCGCGGTATGGCCCAGGTCCTGGAAGGCCCGGAGCTTGATCAGGACCACGCTGTGGCCCAGGTGGAGATCGGCCGAGGTCGGGTCCACCCCCAGCTTCACCCGCAGGGGCCTGCCCAGGGAGAGCCTGGCCGCCAGCTCCTCCTCGCTCACCAGGGAGGAGCAGCCGCGCTTGAGGAGCTCGAGCTGGCCCTTGAGCGGCATTTTCATGATTGTAGCATCAGAAGAGGTCGTAGGGATCCACGTTCACCTTCAGCCTGAGTGCGGAGGGGGTCTTCCGGGAGTGCGCCGCCCCGAGGGCCCGCTCCAGGCCCTCCCGCGGGACTTTAAGGAGGAGGTGGTAGCGGAAGCGCCGCGCGGCCATGGGCACCAGGGCCGCGGCAGGGCCCACCACCTCGATCCCCGCCGGCTCCAGCTCCAGGCGCAGCCCCTGGGCCCCCTCCTGCGCGGCCTCCAGGACCTGGCCCTCCTTGCGGCCGCTCCAGATGATCCTGATCAGCACCGAGTAGGGGGGATATCCCAGCTCCCGCCGCGCCGAGAGCTCGGCCTCCGCGAAGGCCGCGTAATCCCCGGCCACGGCCCCCGCGATCGCGGGATGCTCGGGATGGAGGGTCTGGAGCAGGACCTCGCCCCTCTCCTCGGCCCGGCCCGAGCGGCCTGCGACCTGGGCCAGGAGCTGCATCGTCCTCTCGGAGGCCCTGAAGTCCGGCATGTGCAGCATGGTGTCCGCGTCCACCACCCCGACCAAGGTGACGCGCGGAAAATGGAAGCTCTTGGCCACGAGCTTGGTCCCCACCAGGACCTCGGCCTCCCCGGCCCGGAAGCGCTCGGTGAGGCGGCTCTCCCGGCCTCCTTCCCGGGAAAGGCTGTCTTTGTCCATGCGCAGGACCCTCACCCCGGGCAGGATCCTCTTGAGCTCTCCCACCACCCTCTGGGTGCCTGTCCCTCCCAGGCGCAGGGAGTCTTGGCCGCACTGGGGACAGCGAGGGGGCATGGGGCTTTTCTGCGGGCAGTGGTGGCAGCGCAGGGAGAAGCCTCCGCCCGGCTCCTGGTGCTGGATCTTTGCCACCCCGCAGGAGGGGCAGCGGTCCACCCAGCCGCAGCGGGCGCATAGGACCAGGGTCGAGAAACCGCGGCGGTTGACGAGGAGGATGGCCTGCTCCCTGCGCGAGAGGCGCTCCCTGAGCCTGGCCAGGAGCTCCTCGGAGAGGCAGCGACCCCGGGGGGGCAGGGGGAGCACGCTCACCGCGGGCCGCACGGCCTTGGAGACCCGCTCCGGCATCCGGACCAGGGATAGCTCCCCCCGGCGGGCCATCTCCCAGGCCTCCAGGGAAGGGGTGGCCGAGCCCAGGACCAGGAGGGCCTCCCAGGCGCGGGCCCGCGCCAGGCAGACCTCCCGGGCATGGTAGAGGGGGGAGGGGGCCTCCTGCTTGAAGGACTCGTCCTGCTCCTCGTCGATCACGATGAGCCTCAGGTCCTTGAACGGCAGCAGGCAGGCCGAGCGCGCCCCCACGATCACGCGGACCCGGCCCAGCCTCAGGGCCTGCCAGGCCAGCCTCCTGGCGCGCTGCCCGAGGCGGCTGTGCCAGAGGCAGACGGGGACCTCGAGGCTTGCGGAGAATTCCTCGAAGAAGGGCTGGGTAAGCGAGATCTCGGGCAGCAGGAAGAGGGCCTGCCCCCCCTCGTCCACGGCCCGGCGGATGAGGCGCAGGTAGACCTCGGTCTTGCCCGAGGCGGGCACGCCGTAGA
>CAYLZQ010000137.1:0-5961 GCA_964388045.1 uncultured Elusimicrobia bacterium
CGACGCCCATGCCCTCCTCTTGGACCTTCCGCCTGAGCTCCCTTCCGAGCTCCAGGTTCCTGGCCATGTCTTTCCTGGCTTGCGCTGGAATTCCGGGGCCTTGCAAGGCCCTTAAAGCCTCTTCGGGGGTTCGGGCGTTCCTGAGAGCTTCCTTGACCGATCCCGGCATCCTGGGGTCATCCAAAGCCTTAGCCACGGCCATGTGCGTTTCCAAGAGCCCCAGCAGAGCCTCGGCAGTCGCGTCCTTGCCCTGTGCCCTCAGTTGGGCCGCGGTGACCTCGATGACGCAGGTCTCGCCATTTTGCCTGCCGATCTTCCCGATTCCCTGGGGATCCCGGACCGATTCCGCCCTGGCATAGCGCTCGGAAGTGGCTTCCGGAAGGGGGGCATACGGCAGGTTTTTCGCCTCGATGCTCTTATCCCTGGCCGCCCTCATCATCGCTTCGCGAGACTGCTTGACGATTTCCTCCTGCTCGCTCCTGGCTCTCTGGAGATCGGACTCGGTGAGGGGCTTTCCGATTTCTCCCTCGCCGGGCCTTCCCGGGCCGCCGGGAGGCTCCCCGGTCCCGGCCCTGCCCATCTTCCGGCCGAGGGGCTCTCCCGCAGCGGGCTCGCCCGGCAGGTTCCGGCCCTGGGCCTCAAGCCCCCGGGGGACGGAATCCCTGCCCGAGGCCAGGATTCCGGGGACGTGCACGTTGTCCACGGGAAGCCGGGCTGCGGAGGCCTTCTCGTGCCTGGAGATCTCCTCGGCGGTGGCGTTCATCTTGGCGACTGCGCTCTCGCCTCCGGGCCTCTCAAGCTCATAGGCGTTCATGTCGAGCTGCTTGACCTTGACGTCCTGTCCGCCCCAGCCGCTCCCGGCTGTTCCGGCCGCGGGGGCCTTTCCTGTGACCGCGGTTTCCCCGGCCGCGCCGGGCCGGCCGGCCTCTCCTTGGCTGGGCATCTCGGGCGCGCCCTGGGCCACGCGCGGCCCCGCCTCCGGCTTGACCTTGACCGCCACGATCTGCCTAATGGCGGCATCCCCGCTGCCCACCAAGCGGGATTCCTGGATCTCCATGCCTTGAGCCTTAAGGCTTGTCTCGATTTCCTCGAGCTGCGCCCGAGAGGCGTCTCGGCCGGTTTCGATGACCAAGCGCCCATCCGGTTTAAGGACCCGCACCGCCTCCTGAAGGGCCCTGATATTCTTTCCGATGAACGCCGCTGGTTCGATGTTCTCGAAATACACTTCACTGAACGCCTCGTTTTTGATCGGCATGCGGCGCGCATCGCCTTGCACATGGGGCTTGGCCAAGATATCGATGTCGAGAGCCAAATCTCCGCGCTCAGGCGCCGGGTATTCCTCCTGCACGTTCCTGCCCCCGCCGACCACCAGGCGATTGCGCCTGGCAGGCTCAGCCTGGCCTTCTCCGACGAGCATGGCCGGGACGGGAGCCTCTCCGGAAGGCGGCCGCCTTTTCTTGATCTCCCCCTCCAGCTTCGAGAGGGCCTCCGCCTCGGAGCTTGATCCGCTCAGGGCAGTCCGGGCCTCATCCGGGCTCATCCCAGCCCTTTTCGCCGCGTTCAAGGCATCCGCGAGCTGCGGAGAGAGCCTCAGACCCGCCGCGTTGCTGATTCTCTTGAGCTGGCTTAGGGTCCAGACGTCTTGCTTGGCTCTGGCGTTGACCGCGTCCAAGTGGGCGCGCATGTTGGCCTGGAAATTCTCCATGTTCGCCCTGACTGCGTTGCCGTAGGAGGCTATTTCCTCCGGGCTGAGGCCGGCGCGCTCCATGGCGGGCTTGACGACCTTCTCCCAGAGGATGTCCAGGTTTTCCCGCAGCTTGGCGTGCGCATCCAGGTAGGCCCGCAGGTCCTCGCTTTGAGTCCTGCCTTCCACGTCCACATAAGGGGCTTTGTTCAAGTCGATCTTCTCGCTCTTTCGGTCGATCGGCTTGGTTTCGACCTGCTCCAGATCCAAGAGAACCATCCTTCCCGAGTTTTCTCCCTTCCCGAAAACCACGTTGTTGCTGTGGAGGTCCCTGAGCCCGAACACCTCGGAGAGGACTGCGAGCCAGGCTCTTTGCTCCGGGGAGAGGCGGGCGAAGCGTCCGGCGTCGGGCTGGATCTCCAGGAACTCCATCAAAAGCATCGTGCCGCCGTCTTTTGTTTCAAAAGCGATCGCCTCCGGGAAATCAAAATCAACGGAGAACCGCTCTTTCAATCCCTTGAGCATCGCCCGCATGAGCAGCTCCTTTCGGGCCTCTTCCCTTGAGAGCTTTTTCGCGACGAATTTCCTCCCTTCGATCTCGATCAACCTGGCTTTGCCCCTTCCCCCCAGGTCGGAGCCGTTGGCCCAAGCCTCGAGCGGGTCGCGGCCTCCCAACAAGCGGCTGACCTCCCGGGCGGAGTGGAATCCCTCTCTCGGAGGAGGAAGCTCGCCGAAAATTCCTTTCGCTGGAGGCGCGCGAGGCCCGCCTCCTACCTCTTCAGGCTCTGGCAGGCGCGGCCTGGTCTTGTCCACGGTGACCGTGTTTCGCTTTTCCTTTGACTTGGCCGCCGCGTTGTCAGCCCTTTGATTGGCCAGCCTGAACACCTCCTGGGCTTGGCGGGAGCCCAGGCTCTCCCCTTGCGTGCCGGTGGCCGAGACCCCGGCAGAAACCGTGATCACCCCGCTCAGGAACCTTCTCAGCACCCCGAGCTCTATGTTTTTCTCGCTGGCAAGGCTCTTCCATCTGGTCAGGAGCTTGTTTTTGGCTTCATTCAAAAGTTTTTTGGCGGCTTCCGGATCCTTCTTGGCAAGCTCTGCATACTGCTTTTCCAGGTCCGCGAGACGGACCCGGACTATCTTTTCAGCCTCCACGAGAGGGATCGGCTTTCCTGTCAAGCCCGCGCGCTCCCCGACGCCGGGCATCCCTTTGATCTCCCCCGCCACCGCAGCCCTTATTTTCTCGGCGATCCTGGCGGCTTCTGCCGGAGAGGCGTCCAGGAGCACCACGAACTCCTCTCCGCCCATCCTGACCACCCGCCCCGACTCCCCCGCGACCTCGGAGATGACCTCGGCCAGGGCCTTGATGACCCTGTCCCCGGCCTCGCGGCCGTGGAGCTCGTTGACCATCCCGAAGAAGTCTCCGTCCAAGGCCACCACGCTCCGGGAGCGGCCCATCTCCTCCGTCATGTGCTCCGCGAGCCAGGCCCTGTTCCTGGCCTTGGTCAGGGGATCATGGTAGGCGGCCAGCTTGAGTATTCCTTCAAGGGATGGGTTTCCTGCTGCTGCCTCGGCGATGAAACCAGCCCAGGTCCTGCGTTCAGGCCTCTCCCGGACCGACCATTCCCTGGCCCGGGTCTTGCCGGACTCCACGTCCATCCTGACTTTGGATCCGGCAGTCTGGAGCACTTCCCAGAGAGAGGCCTCCGGAGGCGCCCGGGCCCTGTGGCTTCCGGCCTCCGAGACCCCGACCCTGACCACTTCTCCCTCCACCTCGATCCCTTGACGCCCCAGCTCGGCCTTGACCGAGTCCTGGACCGTGGCCTTCAAATCCCCAGCCTCGAGCTTGGCGCCTTTCTTGACGAGAAGGTAGAGGTTCCCCCCGTCCCGCACGATCTCTATGTCCTTGCCGTAGAGGCGCTTAAGCCCGTGGACGATGTTCCCAAGAGAATCCAGGGCTATGTCCCCGGCGGCATGGGCCCCCTCGGGCCCCTTGGCCTCGTTGATCTTCTTGAGGTTCAGATCCAGGACCACGAGCTCGGAGACGCCCTCCAGAATGTCACGGGCCGAGTGTTCCTCGGCGAAACGCCTGTTCCTGGAGCCGGTCTGATGGTCCTCCCAGAGCCTCTCCAGGAACTGATCCGCGAGGCGCCTGGCGCCCTCGTGTCCCAGGCTTTGCCGATTGGCCTCGTAGACCAGATAGGATTGGATGGTCGCGAGCTTCTGCTGGTCAGGCATCAGCTCGAATTCCGGCATCGTCCTTCCCCTGCGCACGGCCTCCTTCTGCCTTGCCTCGAGGTATTCGCGGAGTCCGGAATTTTCCCGCCTGGCCTCCCTGGCCCCGTAGTTGAGGAGGACCCACTCCTGGACCTGCTCCTCGCTCGTGAATTTCCGGAATTTCTCGGAATGCTCCCTCAGGGCCGGGTCGGTGACGGTCTTAAGCCAATTTCGGTAAGCGGGCCCGGACATCTCCCTGATGCTATTCCACTGGGCGGTATTGGCCTTGATGTCATTGCCGAATCTCTCGCGCAGAGGCAGAGCCCCGTAAGCCCCTTCAAGAGCCATGCGCTCGGCCTCGTGCGTGACCGCAGCCGCCGCCATCTGGGAGTCCACTCCCTTTCCGCGCTCAGCCCAGGCGGCCGCCTCCTTCTTGAAGTACCTTTCGTTGAGGAGGATGTCGTTTCCCCTCACCGTCGCGGCGATGCCTGTCCCCACGTCTTTCTCAGAGGCAAAACGGATGATCCCGCCCTTTGCCTGGGCTTCGCGGACGATATCAAGGGTTTTTTTGATCTCAGGGTCGTGGGAGATGGCATAGCGCTCTTCAAGGGCCAGGAGGGCCTCGTAAGCCCCGCGATTCTGGTCGGACATCTGTTCCCGGGTCTGGGCTTCAAGTTCGGTAGGCTTCGCCGCCTCCGCGGGTGAGGCGGGCGGGGTTGCTGCTGCTTGCTTCGCCGCCCCTTCCGGAGGCGGGCGCGAGGCGACCTGGGGGCCTTCCTCAAGGGGCTGGATCTCCGGCGCCCGCCGGGCCTCGGCCAGGCCGGCCAGATGCTGGAGCTGATCCATGGCCACGCTCGCGGTCATGTCGCCCTTGCGCACGTAATCCAAGATATGAGCCGCGTTGGGATTGTCGGGCTTGAGCTCCCCGCTGCTTTTGGCGGCCACGTCCTCCCAAAAGGCCTTGACCCTGGCCGTTTTCGCCTCCGGGTCCATGCTCTCGTTGACTTTGACGAACTCGTTTTTGGCCGGATCGTACCTGGTCCATTCTCCCTTGTCCTTGAAGAACAGGCCGCCTTCGGTCCAGCGCACGTCCTTTTCGCTCAAGAACCCAAGCTCGGCCAGGCTCTGCATGTAGAGGCCCAGCTCGTGGGCTTTTTGTTCATCGGTGAGTCCTCTGCTCCTTCGGAGCGTCTCCAGCGCCGCGTCCTTCCTTTCAGAAAATTCTTTTGCCCTTTTGCGCTCATTGAGCTTCCCAAGCTCGCCGCTGTGCCAAAAATTGCTGGCGGCGTTGTACAAATCTCTAAGGGCATGCGGCTGCCTCCGGCCGGGTTCCCCGGCCGCTGCTCCGGCCGGCGCGGGCCCTTCGCCTTTCGGAGCCGCTTCCGGCGGCTTCGTCCCCTGAGGGCCTCTTTCCGGAACCAGCATCGCGGCCACCAACTCAGGCTCCCGCGCCCGCATCTCGCCTGGGGCCGCCTCTGCTTCGCGGCTTTCCGCGGCTTGGGCCGCCTCTGTTGGCTTCTCCGTTGTTGGTTTTACCTCTCCTGCAACTTCGGGCTTGCTGTCGTATTTGCCTTTCTCAATATCCTCCACCACCTTGCCCACATTTTCGCCGGCTGCTACCCGGTCCACGGCCGGCTTCAATTGCGCGAAGTCCACGCCTCGTTTCCTGGCCGCCTCGATGATGGGCTGGATGGGCTCCACAAATCCCGTCACCGCGTCTCCTGCAATCCCCTTGTTCATCGCGTAATCCCTGAGATTCTGCTCCTCGAACGTTGGGCGCTCGGCCAGTTCTACGGGAATTTCTTGGGGTCCGCTCCCCTTGGGCGTCGCGGCTTTCGCGCCTTCTCCTCCCGTTTGAGCTGCGACCTCCTCTCCGGCAACGGGCTTGACAGGCTCATCGACGTATTTTCCTTCCAGGATCCTTTGCGCTCTGACGATCTGGCGCCCTTCACCATCGTAGGTTTGGACAAGATCTCCATTGAGATCGTCTTTGATTGTCCTCTTGACACGCTTTCCTTCCTGAAACTCAACAATAGCCGGCTTCCCATTGACCACTACTTCCA
>CAYLZQ010000138.1:0-5952 GCA_964388045.1 uncultured Elusimicrobia bacterium
GCGCGGCCGGCCGAGGCGATCCTCTCCTCGTGCCGGCCCATCTCGGACTCGACCGCCGAGATCGTTTGGTTGACGGCGATCGCCCGGTTCTGCTGGTCGGCCTTCTCCAGGTTCAGGGCGGCCAGCCTCGCCCCCTGCGCCTGCGCCTCCACCCGGCGCCGGCCCAGGGCCTCCTCGATGGGACCCACCTGGGCGCAGAGGGCCTCAAGCTCCGCCTGGCTCGCCGCGATCTGGCCCAGGATGTGGGCGGCCTCCAGGCGCGCGAGCTCCTCCTTGTGCTTCTGGTAGAGCTTGGCCTTGCGCGCGTCCGAGTCGAGCTTCCGCACCTGCTCGGCGATCAGGGTCACGGAGTCCTGGAGCCTGCCCAGGTCCATCTCCACGCGCTCGAGCTTCCTTGCGGCCTCCTCTCGCTTGGCCTTGTACTTGGCCACCCCGGCCGCCTCCTCGAAGATCGCGCGCCTCTCCTCGGGCTTGGAGCTCAGGACGAAGTCCACCCCGCCCTGGTCTATGATGGCGTAGCCCCCTCCCCCCAGGCCCGTGTCCAGGAAGAGCTCCCGGATGTCGCGCAGGCGGCACTGGGTCTTGTTGAGGAAGTAGGCCGACTCGCCCGAGCGGTAGATCCGGCGCGAGACCGTGACCTCGGAGAACTGCACGGGCAGGAGGCTTGAGGAGTTGTCGAAGGTGAGGACCACCTCGGTCATGGACATGGGGGCGCGCCTGGCCGTGCCGGAGAAAATGACGTCCACCATCGCGTCCGCGCGCAGGGACTTCCAGGACATCTCCCCCAGGCACCAGCGGACGGATTCAATGATGTTGCTCTTGCCGCAGCCGTTGGGCCCCACGATCCCTGTGATCCCCGGGCCCAGGTCCAAGTGGGTCTTCTCCGCGAAAGACTTGTAGCCGAAAAGATCTATGGATTTAAGGACCATGGGACCTCACAAACGATATAGTCCATATTTTATCATATTTTAGCTTTAGAATATTGATCGTGATCAAAGAGTATAGCAGATACCGTCGGAGAAATCAAGAAAAAACGGAACCTGGCTGCCTTGGGCGGCTTGTCAACTCCCATGAAACAGTTTTATACTGCGGGGCATGAGATGCGCGGCTGCGGCCTCACTGCTCGCCATGGCCTTGGCAGGACAGCCAAGGCTTTGGGCACAGGCTCCCGCCGTGTCAACGGCCCCGGCCAAGGCGCCGGCCCTGAGGCTCCTCTCCGAGGAGGAGATCCCGGACTTCGCGGACAGCTTCCCCTCCAAGAGGGGGCTCGTCAAGGCCGCCCACAAGACCCTGGCCTACCTGGAGAAATCCAGCGGGCCGAAATTCATCCGCATCGGCGAGCGAGACTACGGGGCGGCCATCCTGGCTGACTCGATCAAAGCCCTCCTGGAAATCCTCAAGGCTGAGCCCGCTCCCGAGGAGCTGCGCGAGAAGATCAAGGAGAGCTTCGACGTTTTCCAGTCCGCGGGCTCGGACGGAGCGGGGAAGGTCGTCTTCTCAGCCTACTACCAGCCCACCCTCCCGGCCAGCCTGAAAAAATCCCCGGCCCATCCCTATCCGATCTACCGCAAGCCCCCGGACATGGTGACCATGGAGCCTGGGCTCTTCGATAAGAAATGCAACGGGGAGCCCCTGATCGGCCGGGTGGACAAGGACAAGCGCCTGGTCCCCTACTTCACGCGCGAACAAATAGATGTCCGCAAGGTCTTGGCCGGCAGGGACCTTGAGATCGCCTGGCTCAAGAACAAGTTCGACAGGCTCGACCTCCACATACAGGGCTCCGGAATCCTGAGGTTCCCCAGCGGCAAGGAGATGCTGGCCAAATACGCGGCCACCAACGCCCTGCCCTACCAGAGCGTGGGCCTCCTGCTCCTCAAGGCCAACGTCTTCGGAAAGGAGGAGCTTTCCCACGACAAGATCCGGCAGTACCTGCGCGCCCATCCCGAGGGGGAGGACTGGATCCTGGCCCAGAACCCGCGCTACACCTTCTTTGAGCTCGTCCCCCTTCCGACCGACGGGGAGCCCTTTGGGACCATGGAGCAGTCCCTGGTGCCGGCGCGCTCGATCGCGGTGGACCCCGCCGTGATCCCTTTGGGCGCCCTGGCCTTTTTCACGACCGTCTCACCCCAGGCCGACAGGGAGGGACGGCTCCTGGGCCAGTCCCCCAACAGCCGCTTCGCCCTCTGCATGGACACCGGGGGGGCGATCAAGGGGCCTGGCCGCGTGGATATCTACGCGGGCCACGGCCCGCAGGCCCAGGCCACGGCCCGCAGCCAGTGGCACGAGGGCAAGCTCTTCATCCTGGTCAAGAAGATTCCCCCGCGGGAAAGATGAGAGAGGGACCGGAGCCGGATCACTGAGGCGCCTTCCTGAGGGCCTTCCGGAAGTAATCCTTGATCCGCTCCCGCGGCCCTTCCTCGCGGGTCTGGCTCCTCTGCTCCTCTTGCTCCTGGAATCTTTTCCATTCCGCAAGCATGGCCTCCAGGACAGCCTGCGAGGTCTCCTTCATGCCCTTGCCCCAGGCGTCCCTGATCCTCTCCTTGAGGAACTCCACGCGGACCTCGTGGAGGGACTGCCAGAAGGCCTTCTCCCAGAGCCCGGCCGTGTAGTCCAGATGGTCCTCGGCGCCCTCCGGGCCTCCGCGCTGGTTGGGACCCTGATCCTCCCGGCCCCCCTCGCAGCAGGGCTCGCCTCGCCTATGACCCTGATGTTGCTCGTCCATGATTTCCTCCTCGCGTGGAACCCTTTGAGTTTAGTACACACGGCAAGGAGTTCGCCAATGGTATTCTTCTAAGAATTCCCAGAACTCCTTGCCGTGTGAAACCACAGATTCCGCATATGTCCGTGCGCAAAGCGCACGGACATAGAAAGGCCGTTAAGGTCGGCGCGGCAAGGAATCGCGTTGCGAATTCCTTGCCGCGTATATTAGCTCTCGCAGCCCCGCATTTCAAGCGCTCAGGCGATGAACCAAACCTTCCCCTGGTGGACGGTGAGGCTTATGGGGCCCTTGGCTCCGTTGCTCAAGCCCCGGCTTCCCGGCTCCAGGGTTTTGAGCCGCAAGGGATAGAGCGCGCCGGAAAGGCTGACCCTGGCCTTGCCCCCGGCAGCCAGAAGGGTGAAGAGAGAGCCCCTGGGCCGCGGGAACCGCCAGCTCCCCGGGCCCAGGAGGCGGGACCAACCCCGGTCCAGGAGGACCAACTCCAGGCTTAGGGCGTATTTTTCGATCAGGGCGAGGTTCACCAGGGCATGGTCGGTCCTGCCGCCCAGGGCCCCGGCCACATACACCGGGCGGCACCCGAGCCGGGCCGCCAGCCCCAGGGCCTTCTCGAAGTCGGAGCGGTCCCGGTCGAAATCGCAGCAAAAGAGGACGCGCTTCAAGGGGGGCAGGGGCCGCGGCAGGGAGTCCATGTCCCCCACGACGAAATCCGGGGAAAGCCCAAGACTGAGGGCATGGCCCAGGGCCCCGTCGCAGCAGAGCAGGGCCCTGCAGCCTCGCGCGGCCCGGCGCACGAGGCCTGGATCGGGGACCTCCCCGTTGAGGAGGATCAGGCCTGGGGAGGGAGCTTTCACTTCTCTTGCCTGAAGACCTCCTGGCGGACCCTGCTCTCCTCAGCGACCGGAAAGGGAACGCCCAAAAGAACCGCGCAGGTGGGAGCCAGGTCCGCCACCAAGGCAGGGTCGGTAAAGCGGCCTCTCTTGAAATCCGGGCCCCAGAAGACCAGGGGCACGTCGGTATCGTAGGAATAGGGGGTGCCGTGGTCCGTGCCCTGGGCATAGTCGGTCACGATCACCCCCGTGGAGACCCTCACGATCAGGTCCCCGGACCTGCCGGGGAAGATGCTGCGGCGGTAGACGTCGGCGTAGGGGTCGGCGGGATCGATCTCTTCGGGGATGTAGACCCCGGCCACCCCGGGGGCGCTCTTCAAGGCCTTGGCCGCCTTGCGCAAAAACTGGCTCCAGTCCATGCCGGGCTTCTGGGCGAGAGCGCGGTTCAAATAAAGGTTGGGATAGCCGTAGCCCAGAATCCAGCGCCCTCCTGCCGGGATCTTCCACTCGAGCGCCATCTCCAGGGCGTGGCCGAAATCCTCCCAGGCAAAACGCTTCGCCCCCAGGGACCTGCCCCCAGGGTCCTCGGGCCGCGGGGCGACCCCGTGGTCGGAGGCGAGGACCAAGTCGAAGTCCCGGCCAAGGCTCGCCCGGAGCCTCTCCAGGAGCCTGGCCAGGACCGCATCCAGGCTCAAGAACTGCTCGCGCACTTCGGGGCTGTCAGGGCCGTGGCGGTGGCCGATGTAGTCGGTCCCCGAGAAGCCCAACGCCAGGATGTCGGGATGCTCATCCCTGCCCAGGCCATGCTCCTTGAGGGCTTGCAGGCCGAGCTCCAGGAGCAGGCGGTCAGCCTTCAGGGTGTAGATCAGCTCCGCGTAGTCTGTCGTGCCGGCCAGGAGGCCCTTCGCCTTCTGGCGCTGGTTGAAGCGGTCCAGCCAGACAGGGCGCCGGTAGTAGGAGGAGGTCGTGAAATCCCCCGTCTTGCGGTCGTACCAGAGCACGGCGTCAGCCTTCTTTCCCCCCATGAGGATGGCTGAGCGGTCCTTGAGGGAGAGGGAGACGACCCGGGCCTGGGGGTCCTTGGCCTTGAGGGCGTCGCCCAGGGTATAGGAAAGGAGGTTCTCCGGGCCCAGGCCGTGCACCGAGTCGGAGACCACGTAGACCCTCTTGCCGCTCTGCCGGTCCCACCACTCGTTGCCCACGATGCCGTGGCGCGCCGGAAACTGGCCGGTCAGGATCACGGCGTGGCCGGGCCCGGTCTCGGTAGGGACGTGGGCATGGCGGGCGGTCAGGACCGCCCCCTCCTCGCGCAGGGTCTTGAAGCCTCCCCGGAAATCCCCCGCGTAGCGGTCGAGATAATCGGCGCGCATCTGGTCTATAACGACGACGACCAGCAGGCGCGGAGGCGCGGCCTGGGCGCCGAGGGCCGCCAGGAGGGCAAGCCCGGAGGCGAAGAACAAACGGAATCGCAAAGGAGGCGGGAAAACCCTGAAAGTCATCATACTGGCCTCCTTTGCGGTTCTATCTGGAGAGTGATGTGAGTCAGCCCGAATTTATCCCTGAGCAAGTCCATCCCGGCCTTGAGGACCTCGGAGGAGTCGCGTCCCGGCTCCACCACCAGGTGCCCGCTCATGGATTCGCTGCCCTGGGTCAGGGACCAGAGATGCAGGTCATGGACCTCCCGGACCCCGGCCAGGGTGGAGAGGGCCGAGCGTATCTCCTCCAGGTCGAGGTGGGGCGGAGCCCCCTCCAAAAGGATGTGGATCGAGTCGCGCATGAGCCAGAAGGAGGTGAAGACGATGCAGAGGCAGATGAAGACGCTGGCCAGTGGATCGGCCTGGTACCAGCCTGTCCTCACCATCACGACCCCTGCGGCCAGAGCCCCCAGGGAGCCCAGACCGTCCGAGGCCACATGGAGGAAGACCCCGCGGAGGTTGATGTTTGCGCGGCTCGACGAGTAGAGGATGAGGCCCGAGATGATGTTGCAGGAGAGCCCCAAGGCGGCGAAGCCAATCATCTGGGGGGCCGCGACCGGGGTCGGGAAGACGAAGCGGCCGTAGGCCTCCCGGAGGATGACCCCGGTCGCGATCCAGAGCCCGATCCCGTTGCCCAGGGCCGCCAGGACCTCCACGCGCTTGTAGCCGAAGGTGCGCTTGGCGTCGGGGGGGCGCTCCCCGACCTTGGCCGCCAAGAGCCCCAGCCCCAGGGCCAGGAGGTCCACCCCCATGTGCATGGCGTCGGCGAGGAGGGCCAGGCTCCCGGTCCACCAGCCCCCGAAGAGCTCGGCCAGGAACACGCAGGCCGTGAGCGCGAAGGCTGCCGCCAGGGGGCGCAAGCCTGAAGGGGGGATGAGGGGCTGCGTCATGGGGTCTGGGAGAGCTGGCGCGAGATCTCGTAGAGGAGGAC
>CAYLZQ010000139.1:0-5950 GCA_964388045.1 uncultured Elusimicrobia bacterium
TCGGAGATGCAAATCCGCTCCCTCCTTGGGATCGGGGCCCTGAGGAGCACCCTCTTTTTCATCGAGACCGAGTACGGGCCCAAGGCCAGGCCCCAGACCCTGGTCTTTCACGGAGGCGGATGGGGGCACGGGGTGGGGCTCTGCCAGTCCGGATCCATCGGCCGGGCCGAATCCGGGCATGGCTACGAGGAGATCCTGAAGGCTTACTTCCCAGGGACCGAGCTGGGCCGACTCCCCTATTGAGGCATGCCTCCCTGGGCCGCCCCCGGCGAAGCAGGTGTTGACCCCCGCGAACCAAGACGCTAGAATCTTCACATGAAAATAGCCCTCGGAGCGGACCACGGAGGCTACCCCCTCAAGCGCCTGGTCCAGGAGCGCCTACAAAAAGAGGGGCACTCGGTCCTCAACGTGGGGGTCGACGGTCCCGAGCCCGCCGACTATCCGGACTACGCGCGCAGGGTCGCCCTGGCCGTGGCCAGGGGGAAGGCCGAGAGGGGCATCATGATCTGTGGAAGCGGGGTCGGGGCCTGCGTCGCGGCCAACAAGGTCCCCGGGATCCGGGCCGGCCTCTGCCACGACACCTTCTCCGCGCGCCAGGGGGTCGAGGACGACGACGTGAACGTCCTCTGCCTGGGAGCCCGCGTGATAGGGCCGGAGCTCGCCCTGGAGGTCATGAGGGCCTGGCTTGCCGCGCGCTTCTCGAACGCCCCGAGGCACCTGCGGCGCAGGAACAAGGTGATCGCCCTGGAGAAGAGCTTCCTAAGGAGGCCCCCGCAACATAGCGGGGGTTTTCGGGGGTGAAGGAGGCGTTGTTTATCAGGAGGCCCCCCTGAGCCGCTCAAGCCCACTCCAGGAGCTCTCACGCTTCGGGGTAAGCCCCTGGTACGACCAGCTCAGCCGGGGACTCCACGCCTCCGGGGAGCTCTCGCGCTTGATCGAGCGCGGCCTGCGCGGGGTCACCACCAACCCCACCATCTTCGAGAAGGCCATCACCTCCTCCCTCGACTACGACGAGGACATACGGCGCCTGGCCCGCCAGGGGAAGGGCTCCCATGAGATCTTCGAGTCCCTGGCCCTGGAGGATGTACGCGCCGCGGCCGACGCCTTGAGTCCAGTCTACGAGTCAAGCCAGGGGCAGGACGGCTTCGTGAGCCTCGAGCTTCCTCCAGCCATTGCCCGGGACGCCCGGGCCAGCCTACGGGAGGCGGCCAGGCTCCATCGCCTCGCCGCGCGCCCCAACGTGATGATCAAGATCCCAGGCACCCGCGAGGGAGTCTCCGCCGTGGAAGACGCGATCGCGGAGGGTATCCCGGTCAACGTCACCCTCCTCTTCTCCCGGCAACGCTACGCCGAGGTCCTTGAGGCCTATCTCAAGGGGCTGGAGCGCCGCTCGGCCCTGCGCAAGGACCTCGGCCGGGCGGCCTCGGTCGCCAGCTTCTTCGTGAGCCGCTGGGACGCGGCGGTGGACTCGAGGCTTGCGGAGCTCATCGAAGCAGGGGGCCAGCGCGGACAGGAGGCGGCCTCCCTCCTGGGCCGCATGGCCGTGGCCAACGCGAAGCTCGCCTACCAGATCTACAAGCGGGAGTTCGGCTCCCCGCGCTTTGCGGCCCTGCGGCGCGCAGGGGCCGGGCCCCAGCGCCTGCTCTGGGCCTCCACCTCCGCCAAGAACCCGCGCACCCTGGACACCTTCTACGTCGCGGAGCTCATCGGCCCCGAGACCGTCAACACCATGCCCCCCCACACCCTGGAGGCCTTCGCGGACCACGGGGTCTGCCGCCCGAGCCTGGAGGAGGGCCTTGCCGAGGCCTCCCGGGACCTGGAACGGCTTGGAGGCCTGGGCCTGGACCTTGCGGCGATCGCCCAAAGGCTGGAGGAGGAGGGCCTGGAGGCCTTCGCCAAGTCCCACGAGGCCCTGCTGGGCCGGATCGCGGGCAAAAGGGCGATGATCGAGGCCGAGGGAGGGGTGGTCGAGGGCGGCCTGGAGCTTCTCATCAAAGCCCGCTTCCCAAGCCGCCTCTGGGCCAAGGATCCCTCGCTCTGGAAGAAGGAGAGGACCCACCAGAGGCTCATCCGCAACTCCCTGGGCTGGCTCGACCTCCCCGAGACCATGGCCGCCTCCCTGGGACCGGTCCGGGGACTGGTCTCGGAAGTCCTGCGCGAGGGCTTCGACAGGGTCGTGGTCCTGGGCATGGGGGGCTCGAGCCTGGCCTGCGAGGTCTTCCGATCCTGCTTCCCCCAGGCCAAGGGCCACCCCTTTCTCGAGGTCCTCGACTCGACCTGCCCCTCGGCCCTGCGGGCCCTGGAGGCGCGCCTGGACCTCAAGCGCGCCCTTTTCGTGGTCTCCAGCAAATCGGGATCCACCCTGGAGCCCAACTGCTTCTTCGAGTATTTCTTCGGGAGGGTCTCGAGGCTCTCCGGGGACAGGGCCGGTCGGCAGTTCGTGGCCATCACGGACCCCGGGACCTCCCTGGAGGACCTGGCGCGAGGGCACGGCTTCCGGAGGATCTTCACCAATCCCCCCGACGTGGGGGGGCGCTATTCGGCCCTCTCCCTCTTCGGCCTGGTCCCGGCGGCCCTGATGGGGGTGGATGTGGAGCTTCTCCTCTCGCGCGCCCGGCAGGCCAGCCGCTCCCTCTCCCCTGAGGCGGCCGTCCCTGAGACGGAGGCCCTGCGCCTGGGCTCCGCCCTGGCAAGCCACGCCCGGAGGGGCCAGGACAAGCTCACCCTCTCCCTCTCCCCGGCCCTGGAGGCCTTTGGGCTCTGGGTGGAGCAATTGGTGGCCGAGTCCACGGGCAAGGAGGGCCGGGGGATCGTCCCGATCCACGGCGAGCCGCTTGAGGCTCCCCAGCGCTACGGGAAAGACAGGCTCTTCGCGCACATCTCCCTTCCGGACTCCCCGGACCGCGAGGCGGCGGAAAGGCTGCTGGAGCTCGAGCGCGCGGGGCATCCAGTCCTGAGCCTGAGGATGAGGGACCCCTACGACCTGGGAGCCCAGTTCTTCACATGGGAAGCGGCCACTGCCGCCGCGGGCTTCCTTCTCGGGATCAACCCCTTCGATCAGCCCGACGTCCAGGCCTCGAAGGACAAAACGAAGAAAATTTTAGACTCCCTCCGAAAAGGATCACTGCCTAATGAAGATCCGCCCGCCCTACGGGCGGGCGGATTACCTGCCTTCTGCGACGGGGAGCTCCTGGCCGCCCTGCGGCCCATGGCCTCCTCCGAGCGCATCCCCCAACTCCCCCTGGCCGCCGTGCTAGAAGAGCACCTGGGAAGGCTGAAATCCGGCGACTACCTGGCTGTCCTGGCCTTCCTGGAGCCCACGACCGACAACCGCCTGTCCCTGGACTCCCTGCAGGACCGACTCCGGGAGCTGACGACAGCGGCCGTCGCGGTCCAGCTCGGCCCCCGCTACCTCCACTCCACTGGCCAGCTCTTCAAGGGCGGGGCTGGCAACGGGCTCTTCCTTCTGCTGACCCAGGCAGCCCGGGACCTGCCGATCCCGGGAAGGCCCTACGGTTTCGCCGGCCTCTACGCGGCCCAGGCCCAAGGCGACTTCGAGGCCCTTCTGGCGTCCAGGCGCAGGATCCTGCGCCTGGAGCTGGGAGCGCCGGAGTCGGGCTCGCTCGGGGCCCTCGCGAACGCCCTGCGCGAACTACGCCATGCCCCTGAGCCTTCCTGAGCTCAAACGCCGCGCCAGGCTCGTCCAGGTCGTCCTCATGGACGTGGACGGGGTGCTCACCAGCGGAGTCATCTACCACTTCGTGGACTCGGAGGGGAGACTCGTGGAGTTCAAGGGGGTCAACGCCCAGGACTCGATCGCCCTCTCCTGGCTCTCCCAGGCGGGCCTGAGCACCGGGGTGATCAGCGGGCGCAATTCGGAAGGGATGCGCGAGCGCCTCAAGATGCTCAAGGCGCGCTACGTCTACCAGGGACGGCTCGACAAGGAGGCCGTGTTCGATCTGATCCTGCGCAGGGCCAGGGTCTCAGCGCGCGAGGTCCTCTACATCGGCGACGACCTGCCGGACCTCCCGGTCTTGGGAAGGGCGGGCCTGGCGGTCGCGGTCAGAAACGCCAGGCCCGAGGTGAGGGCCGCGGCCCACTGGGTCACCCGGGCCAAGGGGGGAAAGGGGGCCGTGCGCGAGGTGGCCGAGTTCCTGCTGCGCGCCCAGGGCCGCTGGAAAAAAATCCTGGGAAGATTCGTTGACACCCAAGGGCCATTGCGCTAAAATCCATGCAGATGCCGGAGACCAGCGAAGAGACCTCCCAGGCCGTTTCGGGAAGACGGCGCAGCCAGAGGCTTTGGGCCGTGCTCCTGGTCCTCGACGCATTCTTCGTGATCATCTTCGGGGGAGCGTTGGCGGCCAAGGTCTACCAGCACTGGCAGGCCCCTCCTGCCCCCTCCACGCCCCGCAAGGGCAAGCCGAGGCAGGCGGCCAAGGCTGAGGTCCCCAGGCCCACGCCTCCCGCGCCCCCCGAGCCGGCAAAGCCGCCCGAGGAGCCCAAGGCCCAGGTCCCGGCCCCCCAGGCGCCTCCTGTCGCGCCGTCGAGGCCTGCTGCCCTGCCCAGGCCCTCCTTGGTCCAGGAAATCCCAAAGCCGCGCGAAACCCCCAAGCCCCAGGAGCCGGCCAGGGCTCCTGAAAAGGCTCCCGCCCAGGCCGAGAAGCCAAGCCCTGGAAAGGCCATCCCGGTCCATTTCCAGCTCAAGGCCCCGGGGGCCAAGAGGGTGGAGCTGGTGGGGGCCTTCATCGTGCGGGGGGGCAGAAAACCCATGCTCGCCCACGAGGACGGCCTCTGGACCCTCACCCTTTACCTCACCCCGAACACCTACCGCTACTTCTTCGTGGTCAACGGAAAGAAGACCCTGGACCCCAAGAACCCCACGACCGACCGGGGGGCCTCGGCCATCACAGTTCCTTAATAAAGCGGCTCCTTTTCCCCCGAAAACCCCCGCCTTGTGTTGCGGGAGTCTCTTTAAAATCTCCAGCCATCCGTTATTGATTTTGTAACACCCGCCTGCTACCCTGGCCCCTGACGCCTTGATTCGGCCAGGACCGCCGGGCACCCTATGCACACGACGACCTCCCGCTGGAAAGCCGCCTGGGCCCTCTGCCTTGGCCTGACGGGCTGGACCCTGGAGTCCTCCGCAGCCACCTTCGTGGACCGGACGGCCCACAGCGCCACCCTGCTCCCGGACGGAAACATACTGATCGTGGGCGGGCAGAGCGGGCCGGACCAGACCACGGGGCTCACCGGAACCGGAAGCGTCCAGATCTCCCTGGAGCGCCAGGGCACCTTCCTCGACGCGGCCGACCTTCCGGGGGGGATCTCCCGGAGCTCTCACACCGCGACCCTGCTTCCCAACGGCAGGGTCCTTGTCGCCGGGGGGATCTCCAGCGCGGGGACTGTCCTCGCCACTGGGATCGTCTACGATCCGGTCGCCAACTCCTGGGCGACCATCCCCGGAGCCATGAGCACCGGCCGCTTCCATCACGCCGCCACGCTCCTCAAGAACGGGACAGCACTCATCTGCGGAGGCCAGACCGCGGGGGGAGGCGTCACCCTGAGCTGCGATCTCTTCACCCCCGTGGGAACAGGCGCCTGCGCGACCAGCCCCGGCTGCTTTTCCGCGGCAGCCTCCCTCTCGGTTCCCCGCTCGGCCCACACGGCCACCCTGCTCTCCGACGGCAGGGTCCTCATCTCCGGAGGCTTCGACCCAAGCGGGGGCTCCGACGATCCCTTCCTGGTGACCACGGAGATCTATACCCCCACCTCCCTCACCACGGGCTTTTTCTCCGGCTCCAAGAGCCTGATCGCCAGGCGCGCCTTCCATACCGCGACCCTGATGGGCAACGGCAAGGTCCTGATCGCCGGAGGCATCAACGCCAAGGACGAGAAGGCCAACCGGGGGATACTGGACACTGCCGAGATCTACGACCCCCTGGCGGATTCC
>CAYLZQ010000140.1:0-2285 GCA_964388045.1 uncultured Elusimicrobia bacterium
AATCTGGGTCTAAGGCCCCAGGCCGATCTGGGTCCTTTGACCCAGATCAATGAGGGGCATCAATAGGCCCCCTTGATCCCTCTCATACCCTGCCTTTCCCAGGCTGGCTAGAATCTTCCTGCCAAGAAGATCTCAGAAAGTCAAAGGAGGAAGCCCATGTTCGAGATGATCCTGATGGTGGCCCTGAGCCCCTTGAGCCAGCCCTCGCAAGAAAGCGCCCAGGTCAGGCCCTGCGTCTGGCCCAACGTCTGCTCGCAAGAGGCGGTCCAGGTCTCCCAGGTGAGGACCTGCGTCTGGCCCAACATCTGCGCCCAGGATGCAGCAGAAACCGCCCAGGTCCGCACCTGCGTGTGGCCGAACATATGCGCCCAGAATACCGCGGAGGAAAAGGTCAAGACCTGCGACTGGCCGAACAAGTGCTCCTGAAGTAAAGGCTCAGAGCTTCAAGCCGAAGGCCCCGCTCCCGGGGCTTTCGGCTTTTATGCTATCCTGGGCCAGTGAGGGCCACGATGTCATACATCCTCCTGGGGATTCTGGCCGCCTTCCTCCTCTCCATGGCTGTCGGGGCCTTCCGAAAAAGCCGCCTCTCCCATCCCCGCCGCCCTCTTCCCCGCGGGACAGGGCTTGCCGCGCGCCTGGCCGGGCACGTGGCGGCCCTGGCGGTGAGGATAGGGGAGAGAAACCCCGAGCATCCCGCGGCCCTCGCGGCCGCGGCGGCCTACGTGGAGGGGGAGTTCCGGAAGGCGGGCTACTCCCCGCTCATCCAAGAATATCGGCTGAACTCAGGGGAAAGGCTGCAGAACGTAGCCGCGGTCCTTCCGGGGGAGGGGGGGAGCTCCCCTATTTTCGTGGTCGGCGCCCATTACGACACGGCTCCCGGGACCCCGGGAGCCGACGACAATGCCTCGGGCGTAGCCGCCCTGCTGGAGCTGGCCGCGCGCCTCAAAGCCCGCCAGGGCAAAATCGAGATACGCTTCGTCGCTTTCTCCAGCGAGGAGCCGCCCTACTTCGGGACCGATGAGATGGGCAGCCGCCACTACGCGGAGTCCCTCAAAAGTGAGGGCCGCAAGGTCCTGGGCATGCTCTCCCTCGAGATGCTGGGCTTCTACAGCGACGCGGCGGGCTCCCAGTCCTACCCCCCGCCCCTGGGCCTCTTCTACCCGGACCGCGGGAATTTCATCGCCTTGGTCTCGGACCTGGGCTCGCGCAAGTTCCTCAGGCGCTTCGCCTCCGAGTGCAGGCCGCCCCGGGGGACGAGGGTCATCGCCTCGGCCCTTCCGAGACTCATCCCCGCGATCACATTCTCGGACCACTGGCAGTTCTGGCGGGCGGGCTTTGCGGCCCTGATGGTCACGGACACGGCCTTCCTGAGATACCCCCACTACCACCAGCCCACGGACCTTCCGGAGTGGCTGGACTTCGAGCGGATGGCGGAGGTGGTGCTGGGCCTGGAGGGGGCCATCCTGGCCTTGACCCGGTAAAAGGCTTAGGTCGCAAACAACCTGTCGCCCGCGTCGCCCAGGCCGGGGAGGATGAAGCCGGCCCTGTTCAAGCCCGCGTCCACCCCCGCCGTGTAGACCGGGACATCGGGGTGGGCCTCGTGCACGCGCTTGAGGCCCGCGCGGGCGCAGAGGAGGGTGACGAGCGCGATCCGGCGGGCGCCGTCCGTCTTCAGGATCCGGATCGCCTCCGCCGCCGAGCCTCCGGTCGCCAGCATCGGGTCGCAGAGAAGGACGAAGCAATCGGCTATGTCCCGGGGCAGGCGCACGTAGTAGCGGACGGGGTTCAAGGTCTCCTCGTTGCGGTAGAGCCCTATGTGCCCGATCCGGGCCTTGGGGGCTATGTGGAGCAGGCCCGGAATCATGCCCAGGCCCGCGCGCAGCACTGCCACCAAGGCGATGGGCTGGTCCACGAACTCGGCCGGGGCGCTGCGCAAGGGGGTCTGGACCATGGTCTTTCGGGTCTTCAAGCCCCGCAGGGCCTCATAGCCCAGGAGGGAGGAGACCTCGGACATCAGGGACCGGAAGTCCTCGGGCCGGGTGTGCTTGTCGCGCAGGCCGGCGAGTTTCTCCTGGATCAGGGGGTGGTCGCAGAGCGTGAGTCTCACTTGAGGACCTTTCTCACCACGGCCTGGGGCTTGGGGGGCCTGGGATCCACGCGGATGGCGGAAAGGAACTGGGCGTGGGCCTGTTCGAGCCTGGCGCAGTCCCCGTAGAGGCGCGCGACGCACTCGCCCCGGCTCACCCTGTCCCCGACCTTCTTGTCCAGGCGCAGCCCCGCCCCGT
>CAYLZQ010000140.1:2295-5925 GCA_964388045.1 uncultured Elusimicrobia bacterium
GGGCGCGGCCACCATCTTGGAGCCGGAGGCCTTGGGCAGAAGCTCGGGATCCTCCACCGCGCGCACATCCCCTCCCTGGGACTCGACCATCCGGCGGAAGCGCTCGAAGGCCTTGCCGCTGCGGATGAGGTCCTCGAGGAGCCTGGCGCCCTCCTCGGGGCTTGGGGCCTTTCCCCCCAGGTGGACCATCCAGCCCCCCAGGGCGAGCAGGCACTCCACGTAGTCTCCCGCGGTGCAGTCGCCCTGGAGGACCTCGATCGCCTGGCGCACCTCGAGGGCGTTGCCCACCCAGCGCCCCAGGGGCTGGTCCATGGAGGTCAGGAGGGCCACGGACTTGAGCCCCAGAAGCCTGGAGGCCTTGACCAGGGCCACTCCGAGCTCCGCCGCCTCCTGCGGCTCCTTGAAGATCGCCCCGGAGCCCACCTTGACGTCGAGGACCAGGGCGTCCAAGCCCTCGGCCAGCTTCTTGGAGAGGATGCTGGAGATGACCAGGGGCAGGGAGTCCACCGTCGCGGTCGCGTCCCTCAAGTGGTAGAGCCTGCGGTCCGCTGGGACCAGGCTTTCGGTCTGGCCGAACATGCAGACCCCGATCTCGGCAAGCTGGCGTCGGATGGCCTCAAGGCCGAGCCTCACGTTCATGCCAGGGATGGCTTCCAGCTTGTCGAGGGTCCCGCCCGTGTGACCCAGGCCTCGCCCGGACATCATGGGGACGACGAGCCCCGCCGAGGCGACCAATGGGGCGAGGGCGAGCGAGATCCCGTCCCCCACCCCTCCCGTGGAGTGCTTGTCCACCTTGGGCCCATTGAGCCCCGAGAGGTCCAGGCCCTCGCCCGCAGCGGCCATCTCGCGGGTCAGGGCCAGGGCCTCGGCCCGGCTCATCCCTCGGCAGCAGACGGCCATCAGCCACGCGGAGAGCTGGTAGTCGGGCGCCTGGCCGTCGGCCGCGGCCCGGGCGATGAAACGCATCTCCTCCGGGGTGTGGGAGCCTCCTCGGCGCTTCTTGGCGATCAAGTCGATCATCCTCATGACGCGGTCCTGGAAGGGCCCAGGCCCTCAGGCCTCGATCCGGCTGATCAAGTCCTGAAGGATCAGGTTCAGCCGGGCCGAAACTTTCTCCCCAAGGACCAGGACGTCGGGGTGGCTCAGGGAGGCCCCCTTCATGCCGCTGGCCATGTTCGAGGCCCAGGTCAGGACCAGGGTCTTGAGGTTCATCTGCCTGGCCACGATCACCTCGGGCACCACGGACATGCCGACCACGTCCCCGCCCAGGATGCGGAAGGCCCTTATCTCGGCCGGGGTCTCGTAGGAGGGCCCCCCGGTCGCCACGTAGACCCCCTGGTGGACCGGGATCCCCCTTTTCCGGCACACTCCCAGGACAAGCCTGCGCAACCTCTGGTCGTAGGCGTCGGTCAGGTCCGGAAACATCTCCCCGAACTCCTCCTCGTGGAAGGCGCGCAGGGGATTTCGCCCCATCAGGTTGATGTGGTCCGTGATGACGGAGAAGTGGCCGGGCTTGATCTGGGCCCTCATGGAGCCCACGGCCGAGGTGATGACGAGGGCCCTGAGGCCCAGGTACTCGAGGACCCTGATCGGCAGGCCTATGGACTCCATGGAATGCCCCTCGTAGTAGTGGAACCTTCCCTGCATGACCGCGACCTGCCTCTTCTGGTACTCCCCCAGGAGGAGCTTGCCCTCGTGCCCGGGGACGGTGCTCCTGGGAAACCCCGGGACATCGGAGTAGGGGATGGTCTCCATGGCGGCCAGGGGGGGGACGGCCTTGGAGAGGCCGCTTCCCAAGATGATCCCGATCCTCGGGCTGGCCGCCGGGATGCGGGAACGGATGAACTCAGCCGCGCGCCGGATCGAGCCCACGTAGGTCTTGATCTCCATTTCCCCCTCCTGAACGGATTTTAGCAAATGGTTGCAAGGAGCGAAAGATATTGATAGGCTCTTATTAATTTCTCGGAAGCCGTTTGAGGCACAGGAGGCGATAATGGAAGAGCAGAAGGATCCGATCCGCAGCATAGTCTCGACGGCCGTGAGGGTCATCACAGACCCCTGGGGCTTCTACTCCCAGATGCCAAAGGCGGGAGGCTACAAGGACCCGCTCCTCTTTCTTGCCGCGATGCTGGTCGTTTCCACGGCCGTGAGCTTCCTTGCGGTGCTCCTGCGCGCAGGCTTTAAGGCCTTCCTGGGGGGCTTGCCCGGGCTCATCATCGTGCCCGTGATCGGAGTGATCGCGAGCTTCATCGCCGCCGGGATCTTCTTCGTGATCTGGAAGCTGATGGGCTCCCAGGAGAGCTATGAGACGGCTTACCGCTCGATCATATACTGCAGCGCGATCGCGCCTCTGACCACTCTCCTCTCCCTCATCCCCTACCTGGGCTCAGCAGCCTCCACCCTCTGGGGGGCCTACCTGGTGATAGTGGCCTCGCTCACAGTCCACCAAATCAGGTCCACGCTGGCCTGGGGAGTGTGGGGGATCCTGGCGGTCTTCCTAGTCCTCTCCTCCTGGCTGGCCCAGTCCAAGGCCCGCAGGTTCTCGGCTGAGATGGCAGGCAAGGCCCAGGAGATGGAGCAGACGGCCAAGGAGATGGAGAAAGCGGCTCTCGAGTGGCAGAAGAAGATGGAGGAGGCTGCCAGGAAGATGCAGGAGGAGATGGCCAAGCAGCAGAAATAGCGAGGCGACTCAGCCGCGAGAGAAGGCTACCCCCTCGGGCGCCTAGTCGTGGAATGGAGTCTCCAGAGGCTCCAGGCCCCAAAGGTGGCTGCCGCGAGAAACAGCAGCTCCAGGGCCGCGAAAGCCCAGTGCTTGGTCAGCAGGGACAGGTAAAGGGCAAGCAAGGCCCCGGCAAGCCCTCCCACGAAAAATCCCACGCTGACAGCGGGATTCCCGGGTCCGGCCGAGTCCGACTCCGGAGCCTGGCTTGGCGCCTGGGCCGCGGGAGGGGGAATCATGATCCGTGAGATGCCCCCGCCTGACTCGGCGATGCGGTCCATCGTCTCCAGGACCTGCTTCCGGTATTGACTGGTAGCCCGCCCTTCCCTGGTGCTCATCCGGCGCAGCTCCTTCATAAGGAAAGCGACGGCCAGACCCTTGACCTGCCGGCTGCGGCTTGAGACCGCGATCCGCCCCGCCCCAGCCAGCAAGTCGTCATAAGACTCCGGAAAGAGGCGCGCGAAGGGCTCGCCCAGGAAGCCCCGGATGAGGACCTCCTTGACGCTTTCGTGCTGGATCTGCTCGCCGAGAGCGGTCAGGGCCAGGATGACAGTGGGATACTGGGGAGGAATAAACGAGCCGGAGGGGGGATTCTCCATGGCCTCAAGGATTCCGCGAACGACGAGGTTTTGAAGGCGCTCGTCCTGCGGATGATTGGCGGCCAGGTCCAAGAGCCGGTGCAGCAGGTTGAGCCTCGCGTCGGCGTCCAGAAGGGGGGAGGAGCTCAGCTCCCAGAGATGCAGGCGCGCCAGGGCCGTGGGCCCTCCCTCCTCTCCTTGGCTCTCCGGGCCCGCCTCCCCGGCCTCCTGGGCATGGCCCAGACTCTCTGCCGTGCGCAGGATCATGGTCTGGGTTTCGTCGGCGCGCATCTCCTCAAGCCGGGCCGAGGCGCTCGTGATGGCCTCTTAGAG
>CAYLZQ010000141.1:0-427 GCA_964388045.1 uncultured Elusimicrobia bacterium
CATTCTCGCCGCGTTGGCTGTCGCCATCCTGTTCCTGGTGCCTTCCCGGGAGGTAGCCCGACCAGTCATACCACCAGTAGCCGGCCGAGGGGCGGCACTCCTGCCAGGGGCCGTCGTCCAGGGAGACTTCCACGCGGGCGGCCTCGGGGGCGCCGATGCGGATCGTGTAGCTGGGGTGGCTTACGACCTCCTCCTCTTGGGGGTAGTCCACGCCCGCCCCCGCCCTGGCGGGCGCAAGCTCCACCGCGAGGGTTTCCTTCTTTCTCGCAGGGCGTCTGGGTGCGGCTTTCTTTCTGATGGCCATAGGTGAGGTCCTCAAGGAAATGGGCGGCGGGGCCTTGAGGGCCCCGCCGCGGGTTGTCCTGTTCAGCGGCCGGCCGTCATGAGAACTTCGGTGAACTTCGCGAGCAGCGGCTCCGCCTTCTCC
>CAYLZQ010000141.1:437-5870 GCA_964388045.1 uncultured Elusimicrobia bacterium
TGCAGGGCGACCCAGAAGATCCTGTTCTCGAAGACCTTGAAGCCGAGGGTCTCCAGGACCTTCTTGACCGTGGGGTTGGTCTCGCAGATGAGGCGGACGCATCCGAAGTCCGCGATCGTCTCGCACGAGACCCCGAGGATGTTGATCTGCTCCTTGCCGAGGGCCTGGGAGATCTTGTGGACCTGCCCGGGCTCGTTGTTGCACGGTACGATGTACTGCGTCAGGTTCTGCTTGGGGGGCATGCTGTTGGTCACCTCTTTGCGTAGGATTTCCGCCGTGGGACTCTGGCGGTAGGGTAGGTTAACAAACTGCTTCCAGGCTGTCAATGCACCCTGGGTCCTAGGTCCTAGGAGAAGCTGGGACCCAAGGCCCAGGTGCCGGCCGCCCCGCGCGGTTGACGGCCGGGGCCCCAAAGTGTTTCAATATCCCCGATGGCACAGAAGAAGTCCCCCCGCCACCGCTCCGCGCTCAAGGCCCTCCGCCAGTCCCTGAGGCGCCGGGACCGCAACCGGGAGGTCAAGAAGGGCGTGCGCCTGGCGGCCCGCGCCGTGACGGAGGCGGCCGCGGCCAAGGACGCCGGCAGGCTCGTCGAGCTCATGGCTTCGGCCTCCGCCGCGATAGACAAGGCGGCCCGCCGGGGCACGATCCACTGGAAGGCCGCCGCCCGCAGGAAGTCCCGCCTGGCCAAGCGCGCGGCCGCTCAACCGGCCCCCGCCGGGGCCTAAGAGCCCCTCGTCGGTTCCTAGTCACTTGCCCGCGGCCGGCATAGGCCGGCCGCCAGGAGCTCGAGCTCGAGCTTGGGATCAAGCCAGGCCTTGGACTTGAGGTCCGCCTCGGTGGCCAGGCAGAGCTTCAGGTCCGAGACGAGGCGCTCCTGGGGGAACCCCTCCAGGGTCTTCAGGTAGCCGCGGTCCCAGTACTGGTGCAGGCGCAGGGCCCGGAAGACCTCCTCGGGGGAGGAGCCGGCCTTGAGCAGGAGTTTGGCCTTAAGCTGCCGGCTTACCGCCGCCGCGATCTGGCCCAGGGCCCTGAAGGCCTCCTCGGGCCTGCCGCTTCGCAGCAGCCTCTGGAGGTGCTGGAGGGATTCCTTGAGCCTTCTTTCCTGGATGAGGCGGGTCAGGGCAAAGGGGTCGGCCGCCTTCTGATAGCCCAGGCTCTGGAGGGCTTCCTCCGCCTTGATCTCCCTGGAGGTTGAGAAGAGCATGAGCTTCTCGAGCTCCTGGCTCAAGGTTCCCCACTCGGTCCCGGCCTCGGCGACCAGGAGGGCGGCGGCCTCGGGGCTCAAGGCCTTGCCGGCTTTGCGGGCAAGGGCCTTGAGGCGCTCCTGGGCCTCCTCCTCCCGCAAAGGGCCGAAGAGGCAGAGCGCCCCGCAGGCCGAGGCGGCCTTGGCCAGGGGATCCTTGGGGTCGGGCTTTCTGTCCTCCGAGAGGAGCACCAGGGTCGTGGTCTTGACTGGGTCCTTCAGGTACTGGGCCAGGGCCTGCCGCCCCTCCGGGGGGATCCTGGGGTTTGAGACCAAGACCAGGCGCCTCTCCGAGAAGACCGGCAGGGTCTGGGCCTCGGAGAGGATCCCGGGGACCTCCCCCGCCTCCCCGGAGAATTCCCGGAAGTTGAACTCGTCGGCCTTGAAGGAGGCCTTGAGCTCCTTGAGGGCCAGGGCCTTGGCCGAGGCGTCCTCCCCCAGGAGATAATAGGCGGGCCGCAGGCGCCCGGATTTCCATTCCTGGGCGAGCTCTTCGGGCCTGAGCTCCACCTCAGTAGGGGTGGGGCACGGCCGGGGTGATGGGGGCCGAGGGGGTGACCGCGGGGGGGGTGGAGGGGGCGTCGGTCGTGATCCGCCGCTCGGAGGTCCCGGTCACGCTCCCGAAGCCCTCGATCACGCGCTTGACGATGTCCCGGGCGAGGGTGTCCCAGGCCAGCTCCCGGGCCTGCTCCTCGGTCAGGCCCCCGGGGAGGGTGGAGGCGGCGTAGGTCTGGATGCCCTCCATGTTCTTCTCCTCCCAGAGGGCGGTGTTGCTCGCCTTGTCCACGAACTGGAGGTCCACCACCACCCGCAGCTTGTAGGCCGCGGGGATGAGGTTGGCGTCGTACTGGATGGGGGTGAGGATGTAGCGCCCGATCGTGACCCAGACGATCCCGTCCGCGTGCGCCTCGGGGAGGATGGGGTAGCGCCCGTCGCGCAGGAACTCGTCGCGGATGCGCAGGAGGAGCTTGTCCTCCAGGCCGAACTGCTGGGTCTTGTTCACGACCGGGCGGACGGCCAGGCGCTTGATGTGGCTGGGCAGGAGCTGGGGGGAGGGCCTATAGGTGATCTCCTGGCCGCAGCCCAGGGAGCAAGCCGCCAGAAAGGCCGCCCCGATCCTCTTCATGTTCCCGGGAGGGGTCTCTTTCATTTGACCACGATGTTCACCAGGCGGTTGGGGACCACGATGGTCCTGACCAGGGACTTGCCCGCGACCGCGGCCTTGACCTTCTCGAGGCCGAGGGCGGCCTCGGCGACCTGGGCCTGGGGGGCGTCGGCCGGGAAGGGGAAGGCGGCTCGGAGCCTGCCGTTGACCTGGACCGCGTACTCGACCTGGGTCGACTTGAGAAGCTTCTCCTCATAGGAGGGCCAGGGCTGGGAGGCGAGGCAGGCCTTGCGCCCAAGCCTCTCCCAGAGCTCCTCGGTCAGATGCGGGGCGAAGGGATGAAGCAAGGCGAGCAGGGCCTCCAGGTCCGCCCTGGCCGGGGCCTCTTGGGCCTGGAGCTCGTTGGAGTAGATCATCAGGGCCGAGATCGCGGTGTTGAAGCCGAAGCCCTCTATGTCCTCGGTCACCTTCTTGATCGTCTTGTGGCGCAGGGGGGCCAGGCCCTCCCCGGGAGTCGGGTTTTCCGTCTCCAGGACCAGGCTCCAGACCCTGCGCAGGAAGCGCGAGACTCCCTCGATGCCCTTCATGTCCCAGGGCTTGGCCTGCTCGAAGGGGCCCATGAACATCTCGTAGAGCCTGAAGGCGTCGGCCCCGTAGGCCTTGAGGACCCCGTCCGGGTTGATCACGTTCTTCTTGGACTTGGACATCTTCTCGACCTGGGAGAGGAGCCTTTCCCCGGTCGCGGAAAGGACCGGGCCCTGCGCGTCGTAGGAGACCTCCTCGGCGGGGCGGTAGACCCCCTTGGAGTCCTGGTGGGAGAAGGAGAGGATCATGCCCTGGTGCCTGAGCTTCCGGAAGGGCTCGGGGGTGGAGACCCAGCCCAGGTCGTGGAGGACCTTGTGCCAGAACCTGGCGTAGAGGAGGTGCAGGACCGCGTGCTCGGAGCCTCCCACGTAGCAGTCGACGGGCATCCAGGCCCTCTCCAGTTCCCGGGACCAGGGCTCCCGCTGGTTTTTGGGGTCTAGGAAGCGGAGGTAGTACCAGCAGGAGCCGGCCCACTGGGGCATGGTGTTGCTCTCGCGCCGGCCCGGGCCTTGGCAGGAGGGGCAGGGGGTGTTGACCCAGGCTTCGATGGCGGCCAGGGGGGACTCTCCCGTGCCTGTCGGCTTGTAGTCCGAGACCTCGGGCAGGAGGACCGGGAGGCTCTCCTCGGGGACAGGGACCTTGCCGCAGCTTGCGCAATGGACGATGGGGATGGGCTCGCCCCAGTAGCGCTGGCGCGAGAAGATCCAGTCGCGCAGCTTGTACTGGACCGCGCGCCTTCCCTGGCCCCTCTCCTCCAGGCGCCTGATGATCCTCTCCTTGGCCTGGGGAGTGGGAAGCCCGTCGAAGAGCGGGGAGTTGACGGCGATCCCGTCCTCGGTGAAGGCCTCCCTGGGGTTGGGGCTCCCCTGCCTGGGCCTGACCACCTGGATCACCTGGAGCCCGTGCCTGTGGGCGAACTCCCAGTCCCGGGCGTCGTGGGCCGGGACGGCCATGATGGCGCCGGTGCCGTAGCCCATCAGGACGTAGTCCGCGACCCAGACCGGGATCTTCCTGCCGTTGACGGGATTGATCGCGTAGGCCCCCGTGAAGACCCCGGTCTTGTCCCTGGCCCGCTCCTGGCGCTCCAGCTCCGACTTTCTCCTCGCCGCCTCGACGTAGGCCGCGACCTCGGAGCGGCGGGAGGGGAGGGCGAGCTCGCCCGCCAGGGGGTGCTCCGGGGCCAGGACCATGTAGGTCGCCCCGTAGAGGGTGTCCGGCCTGGTGGTGAAGACCGGGAGCTCCCCCCCGCCCTCGAGCCCGAAGAGGACCTCCGCCCCCTCCGAGCGGCCGATCCAGTGGCGCTGCATGGTCGAAGTCGAGGCGGGCCAGTCGAGGTCCGCAAGGTCCCGCTCGAGGCGGTCGGCGTAGGCCGTGATCCTGAGCAGCCACTGCCTGAGGCTCCTGCGCTCCACCGTCGCCTGGCAGCGCTCGCAGCAGCCGCCGAAGACCTCCTCGTTGGCCAGGCCCGTCTTGCAGGAGGGGCACCAGTTGATGGGAGCCGTGTCCTCGTAGGCCAGGCCCTTCGCGAAGAGCTGGAGGAAGATCCACTGGGTCCAGCGGGTGTAGGCCGGGTCCGTCGTGTCGATCTCGCGCTCCCAGTCGTAGGAGAAACCCAGGGCCTTGATCTGACGCCTGAAGTTGGAGATGTTTTTGGCCGTGACCAGCGCCGGGTGGGTGCCGGTCTGGAGGGCGAAATTCTCGGCGGGAAGCCCGAAGGCGTCCCAGCCCATGGGGTGGAGGACGTCGAAGCCCTGCATCCTCCTCATCCGGCAGAGGATGTCGGTCGCGGTGTAGCCCTCGGGGTGGCCCACGTGCAGGCCCTCGGCCGAGGGATAGGGGAACATGTCCAGGCAGTAGAACTTGCGGCCCGGCCTGGGCCTTTCCGGGGCCTTGAAGACCCCCTCTTTCTCCCAGCGGGCCTGCCATTTGGCCTCGATCTCGGCGAAAGGGATGCGCTCGGTTTTCACGGCAGGATTATACCATTTCGACGCCGAGGCCTCAGTCGAGGCCCAGGGCGAACTTGAGGGCCCGGGCGACCTCCTGCATTTTCGCCCCGGGAAGCTCGCAGATGCGGCGTTGCAGGAATGCCTTCTCGATGGTCAGGAGCACGTCCGCGTTGACCACGCAGGCTTTGGGCATGCCGTCCTCGGGGGTCAGCGCGACCTCGGCGGCAAGCCCGCGGATCCTGGTCGTGATGCCGGCCACCGTCACCAGGGCTCGGACCTGGAGCGCCTTGTCCCTGGACACGAGAAGCACGGGACGCGCCCCCTGGGGCGGGGGAAGATGAGCCCACCAGACCTCGCCGCGGCGCACCTACCATTCCTCCGGTTCCAGAGAAAGGAGGCTTGCTCGGGTGGCCCACTCGATCTCTTCCCGGGTCTCGGGCAGGGCTTTGTAGCCGGCCTCGTAGCGCGCTTCCATTTCCCGGACCTCGAGCGCCTTGAGATGGGTCTCCAGGGCCTCGGCGTAGAGCGCGCTGCGGGTCTTGCCGTCCTTGCGG
>CAYLZQ010000142.1:0-1275 GCA_964388045.1 uncultured Elusimicrobia bacterium
CACCCACAGCGCCCCGGCCGCCAACCTCAGCCTGGAGATCCCTTGAAACTCCCCGGGGTCCGCAGCCTCCTGCGCCTGAGCGAGGCCGAATCCACCCAGAGCCTGGCCCGCTCCCTGGCCGAGCAGGGAGCCGAGGAGGGGACCCTGGTCTGGGCGGAAAGGCAGACCAGGGGACGGGGCCGGATGATCCGGAGATGGGATTCCAGGCCCGGGGGCCTTTACGTCTCCCTGATCCTCAGGCCCGGGTTCTCCCCCTCGCGCCTGGCGGAGCTCAGCCTGATCGCCGCCCAGGCCGCTGCCAGGGCCTTGAGTTCCCAGGCGGGCATCAGGACCGAGGTCAAGCCCCCCAACGACGTCCTGGCCTTTGAGGGAGAGAGGCCCGGGAAGATCTGCGGGATCCTCGCGGAGGCCTCGGGGGACTGCCGCCGCCTGCACTGGGTGGTGCTTGGGGTCGGGATCAACGTGAACAACGCGCCCCGCGCCCAGGGCGCGGCGAGCCTCAAGACCCTGACAGGCAGGTCCTGGGACATGGCGGAGGTTCTGAGAGGCTTCCTCAGGGAATTCGACTCCCTGTATGCGGAGTTCCGAACATGAGCGCCCTCAAAGGGAAAGTGGTCCTGGTCACGGGAGCCTCCAGCGGGATCGGCTGGGCCGCGGCCCTGGAGTTCGCCAGGCAGGGAGCCCGCCTGGCCCTGGCCGCGCGCCGCCAGGAGAGGCTCAAGGAGCTCTCGGGGCTCCTGGGGGAGGCCGAGCCCCTGCTCCTTGCCTGCGACGTCTCGGACCGCAGGCAGGCCCTCGAGGCCCTCCAGGCCGTGCTCCGGCGCTGGGGCCGAATCGACATCCTGGTCAACAACGCGGGGATCATGGCGACCCGGCGCTTCCACGAGCAGGATCTGGACGAGATCGAGGCCCTCTGGCGCACCAACACCCTGGGCGCGGTCCACCTGCTGCGCGCGGCCCTCCCGGTCATGCTCAGGCAGGGGCGTGGCCACGTCGTCAACGTGGCCTCGATCGCGGGCCTCGTGGGCCTGCCCTACATGGCCTCCTACTGCGCCTCCAAGTTCGCCCTGGTGGGCCTGACCGAGGCCCTGCGCCGGGAATACTACGGGAGCGGGGTCACCCTCACGGCCCTCTGCCTGGGATCCGTGGATACCCCCATGGCCGCCGAGAGCCTCAAGGACGAGAGGCTGGGGAAGGCGGCCAGGCCCAAGACAGCGGAGGAGGTCGCGCGCAAGATCGTCTCCTGCTGCCTGCGCCGGACCCCGGAGCTGATCT
>CAYLZQ010000142.1:1285-5801 GCA_964388045.1 uncultured Elusimicrobia bacterium
CCCCTCTTGGCTCGTGCGCCTGGCCAGGCTCGCCCCCCCCCGCCTCTCGGACTGGGCCATCCACCGGGCCTACAAGGCCCTCCACCCCCTGGGGCGTAATTGATATAATCCCAGTCGCGCATGCCTGAAACCTTCTTGACCAGGGCCGGCTACGAAAGGCTCCGCCAGGAGATCGAGCCCCTCCAGAAGCGCAAGCAGCAGCTTTCCCAGGAGATCGCGGAGGCGCGCGAGAAGGGGGACCTCAAGGAGAACGCCGAGTACCACAGCGCCAAGGAGAAGCTCTCCGAGGTCATGCACCGCATCGCCAGGATCCAGGACAAGCTCCAGAACGCCAAGATCATAGACGAGCTCAAGCCCCCGGAGGGCGTCGTCTCGATCGGCTGCCGGGTCACCCTCCGCGACGAGGAGGGGGATGAGTTTGCCTACTCCCTGGTCGGAGAGGACGAATCCGACCCCGGCGAGGGGCGGATCTCGGTCTACTCCCCCCTGGCCCAGGGCCTTCTGGGCAAAAGGGTCGGGGAGGAAGCCCAAGTCGAGCTCCCGGCCGGAAGGCGCAGCTTCACCATCCTCAAGACCGAGCCCGCCCTCTAAGTGACGGAGCTTTCCCAGGCCCTCAAGGAGCGAGCCCTCGCCTCTGGAGCGGACCTCGTCGGCATAGCCCCGGCCAAGCCCCTCCCGGAGGCCGCAGCCTACCTCAGATGGGTGGAGGAGGGCAGGCAGGGCGCCATGGAGTACATGGCCCGCAACAGGCGATCGCGGGAGGACATCACCTTCTGGTACCCGGAGGCGAAGTCCGTCCTGGTCTGCGGCTTCAGCTACGCGGATAATTCGAAGAGGGAGGCTCCCCCGGGCCAGGGACGCCTGGCCCGCTACGCCGCGCTCCCGGATTACCATCCGGAGCTCAAGAGAAGGATGCAGACGGTCCTGGATTGGTTCCGGGAGGCCGCTCCCGGCTCGGATGGACGCGTTTTCGTGGACACCAGCCCCCTCCTGGAGCGCCTCTACGCCCGCTACGCGGGCCTGGGCTGGATCGGGAAGAACACCATGCTCATCGCCCCCAGGCTAGGCTCCTACTTCTTCCTGGCCGGCATCGCCTTAAACCGCGAGCTGGTCCCGGAGGAGCCGGTCCCGGACCACTGCGGGACCTGCACCCGCTGCCTTTCGGCCTGCCCCACGGAGGCCTTCCCGGAGGAGAGGGTCCTGGACGCAAGCCGCTGCATCGCCTACTTCACGATCGAGCACAGGGGAAGGATCCCTGAGGGCTTCCGCCCCGGGATAGGCTCCTGGGTCATGGGCTGCGACGTCTGCCAGGAAGTCTGCCCCTGGAACCGCTTCGCCCTGGCAGGGCCGGTCTTCGAGCGGTTTCCGGCTCGCGCCTCCAACCACTTCAGACCGAGCGATACCGCGAGGGAATGCCGCCTCCACACTCCGTTGGGAAGCGGCCTCGCCCACCCGCCTTCGGCGGGTGCCCGGGCTCGGTCGCCCGCCCTCCCGGAGAGCATCCCCCTTGAGGAGCTCGCCCTCATGGGGGAGGATGAGTTCAAGAGGAGATTCGGCCGCACTCCCCTGTCCCGCGCCAAGCACCGCGGGATCGTGAGGAATGCCCTCCTGGCCATGGGCAACTCCGGGGATCCCGGCTTCAAGCCCGTCCTGGAGCGCTTCGCCTGCCATCCCGACCCGGTATTAAGCGAGCAGGCGGCCTGGAGCCTGGCCCGCCTGGCCCGGGAGCCCCGGGAGGCGGAGATCCCAGCCCCATGAGCGCCCTCCGGATCCTGCTTGGGACGCTGCTCCTGGGCGCCCCTGTCCTCGCCCAGAACCCGCAGAAGGAGATCCTGCCTCCCCGGGAGTACCCCAAGGAGGTCGAGAGGGAGGTGGCCAAACCCAGGAAGGAGGTCCCGCCTCTCCTGCGCCTGATCATCAGCCCCGTCAAGCGCGGGATGTTCGTGCGCCTGCCCATCATGGACACCGACCCCAACCGCGGCGTGACCGGAGGGGTGATGCCGATCTGGGTCCTCCAGGAGAAGGGCGACCACCGCATCGAGCAGATCCATGCCCCCTCCCTGACCTACAATAGGAACTTCGGAGCCAATGGGACCTACCGCTATTACTACTACCCCCAGGAGGACGCGGCCCTGATCCTGCGCGGCTCTCTCTCCAAGCACGAGAGGGAGGCCCTGGGGCACTACGAGGACAACTCCCTCCTGGGCACTGAGATCGATCTCCTGTTCAAGATCCAGTACAACGAGGACGCGGGATCCCGATTCTTCGGCTTCGGGCCGGACACGCCAAAGAACGCCGAGGCCAACTACAAGGAGGAATACCTCCAGGTCCGCCTGGGCGGCGGCCACCCGGTCTTTCCAGGATCGAAATGGCGCCTCCGCGTGGAGAACCGCCTGCTGGCGGAGAAGATCTCGGACGGGCCGATCCCGGGGCTCCCGGGCTTCGACTCGGCCTACCCCGGGATCGCCCCGCGGCACTACCAGCAGACCAGCGAATGGAGGCTCTCCCTGGGCATGGACACCCGAGACCACGGCGTGACCACGAGCCGAGGGGCCGTCCTCCAGGCCACCACCGAGGCGGCCGCCAGGGGCCTGGCCGGCGCCTACGACTACAACCGCTACGGCTTGGACGCACGCTATTTCTACCAGTGGCCGAAAAACCGCAGGCGCGTGACAGCGGCCAGCCTCAAGTACGAGCAGCTCCTCGGCAACGCCCCTTTCTGGCTCCTGCCCAGCCTGGGCGGCAAATACAGCCACAGGGCCTACGGCTCGGGCCGCTACGTGGATCGGGGGATGCTGGCCCTGAACCTCGAGCAGCGCTTCACGCTCTGGGACGTGAGGCTCGCCGGGGTCACCACAGAGTTCGAGCTCTCCCCCTTCGCCGGATTGGGGACAGTCTTCGACAACCCCCAGCGCCTGGCGCGAAAATACGTCAGGCCAGTGCTCGGGGCGGCTGTCAGGGCCGTGGCCAAGCCCCAGGTGGTGGGCTCCATAGACTTCGGGGCGGGCCAGGAGGGCCTGGCCGTGTTCATGGACATCAACTACTCGTTCTAGTATGCACGGCAAGAAATCCGTAGCAACCCTCTGGAGAAAACTTGCTGAGGATTTCTCGCCGCGCATACTAAGCTTGATCCATGGCAGTTGATGGTGTGAGCGTCGTCATCCCGGCCTACAACGAGGAAGCCGGCATCGCAGGGGACATCAAGACCATCCATGAGGCCTTCCACAAGGCCGGACTCCCCTACGAGATCATCGTGGTAGACGACGGCTCGCGGGACAAAACGGCCGAGGAGGCCCGGCGCGCGGGAGGGGTCCGCCTCATCCGCCACCGCGCCAACCGCGGGGTGGGCGCGGCCAGGAAGACCGGCATCAAGGCCGCTCGCCACGAGCTCGTGGTCACGACCGACGGAGACGGCACCTACCCGAACCACATGATGCCGGAGCTCGTCGAGCGCCTCAAGGACAACGACATGGTGGTGGGGGCCCGCACGGGAGCCACTGTGGCCGTGTCCTGGCTGCGCGTTCCGGCCAAGTGGTTCATCCGACGCCTGGCCTGTTACCTCACCCGCACGGAGATCCCCGACCTCAACTCCGGGCTTAGGGCTTTCCGCAAGTCGGACGCCCTGCGCTACTTCTATCTCTTGCCTGAGTCCCACTCCTGGGAGGCGACGATCACCCTGGCCTACCTCTGCGACCACCACGCGGTGGACTTCTTCCCCGTGGACTACTATGCCCGCAAGGGAAAGTCCTCCTTCCATCCCGTCTACGATACCACCAACTACATCTCCCTCGTCATCCGCACCATCATGTACTTCAACCCCCTGCGCATCTTCATCCCCCTGAGCCTTGTCATCGGCGCGGCCGCCTTCGCCAAGATGACCTACGACTTCCTTCTCTACCATCACATCGGGGGCTTTGATGTGGTCTTCATGACGAGCGCCATCCTCATCGGATGCATGGGCCTATTGGCCGACCTGATGGTCGTGCTGCACCGCAAGATCGAGCCCAAGTGATGGGCCAGGCCCCGGACTGTCCCATCTGCGGGGCGCCCACCTCGAAACCTTTCCTGAGGATCCAGCACGACCTCTACTGCTGCGCCGCTTGCAGCCTGGTCTACAGCTCCCGGGTGGGCCAGCCCGACCTGGCGCGCTACTACCGCGAGGGCGAGGAGGAGTTTTTCGAGAGTCCCTATTTTGACGTGCCGCAAGACGTGCGCCGGCATCCCGACTATCCGAACTACCGCCAAGCCTTGGCCCGGCTCTTCCCGATCCCGGCCGGCGGACGGCGGCTTCTGGACGTTGGCTGCGGCGCGGGGACGCTCCTTGAGGTCGCGCGCGAGATGGGCTTTGAGGCGGAGGGGCTCGAGGTGTCCGCCGAGGTGGCCCGGCGGAGCGCCCAGGGCTTCAAGGTCCATATCACCCAGGGGGACTTGAGGAGGCTTCCGCCCATGGAGCCCTTTGACGCTATCGCCCTGTGGGACGTGCTCGAGCACCTGGCGCGGCCGGTAGAGGCCTTGA
>CAYLZQ010000143.1:0-5760 GCA_964388045.1 uncultured Elusimicrobia bacterium
TCGTTGACACGGGCAGAAGCGTCATGTGGATGGGGGACGAAGATCATCGCCCTGCCCTGGATAACGGTTGCGGGATTGCCGAGTTGAAGGCGATGGAAATCATTGCAGAGCCGCGTCCCTTGAGGGAATACAAAAGCCCCGGCCCATGCGGGCCGCCTGAAATCGAGAGAGCAGGCGCGAGGCGTAGTGCCCTCGTCGTTAGGTCATCGCTCCCCAGGCCCAAGCCGCGATCAGTTCCGCGGCGCGACGATCTGGTAGACAGTCCCCTGGTGGAGCAGGGTGAGGTTTTGGCCCAGGGCCAGGACCCGGCCCAGGCCCGGATGGCGCCTGAGGAGCTCGAAGTACTCCGGGCCCAGGTAGGAGATCTTGACCCTGGGATGCTTGCCTTCCTCCAGCTCGCTTTCCCCGTCCACCCAGGTCCCTGAGCGCAGGTAGAAGGTCTTCCCGGCGACCGCGCGCGTCCGGGCCGCGGCAAGCCCCCTGGCCCCCAGCTCGGCGCGGGCCTCGTCCTCTGCCTCCCGCAGAGCGGCCATGGGGGAGGGAGAGGTCCCGGAGGCGGACAGGCTAAGCGCGCTGGCGCGGCCCAGGAAGGAGGAGGCTTTCTGCGCGGCCCTGGCCATGGCCGGGCCTCCGGAGAAGCCGCTTGAGGTGGCATCCGCGGCCATGAGCTCCATGCCCCTGAGGGCCGCCCGCGAGGCGGCCTCGAGATTGGCTCCCTCCTCCGTCACCAGGTAGGAGGTGTAGGGGGTGACGATCCCGAAGCGCTTGGCCAGCCTCACGATCTCCCTGACGACCTCGGGGTCCGCGCGGCCCGAGAGGCGGATCGCGTCGAGCTCGTGGCCGACCTTGAGGTTGGCCCAGAGGCGCGGAAGGAAGTCGTGCTCCGCGCGCTCCGGGAGCTCGACAGGGAACTCGAAGCGCTCCTCCCTTGTCCCGGCCTTGCCAGTGACGATGAGGGTCCCCTTGCCCGCGCCTCGGTAGCGGCCCAGGAGCAGGAGCTCCGAGCCGTAGAAGAGGTCCCGGACCCTGGGAAAGACCTCCTCCGCCTCCAGGCCCTTCCAGGATATCCTGAGGTCGGTCAGGGCCGGCCTGGAGAGCTTCTGGTAAAGGGAGGAGACCTTGTTCTCCAGGTCCTCCCCTGGCCCCACGTACTCCCGCGCCCCGTGGGACTGGGAGAGCTTGTCGAGGAGCAGGGTGTTCACGTCCGAGCCCACACCGAAGGTGAAGAGGCGAGCATGCGGGTCCTCGTTGGCCCTGGCCGCCTTCTTGAGGATGGTTCCCACGTCGGTCTCTCCCGCGGTGGGGAGTCCGTCGGTCAGGAAGAAGGCCATGGCCAGGCGATCCGGGGAAGGCGAAAGAAGCCCCAGGCCCTCCTCCAGGGCGGCCCCTATGTTGGTCCCTCCGGCGGCCTCTAGGCGCTCCACGTAGCGCAGGGCGCGCGCCTTGTTCTCCTCGCTGGCCGGCAGGAGCCTGCCCTCGAAGGAGCTCGAGTCCGTGGCGAAGTCCACGATCCCGAAGCGGTCCTGGGGAGAGAGCCTCCCCAGGCAGAAGGAGAGGGCTCTCTTGGCCTGGCCCAGCTTGCCTGCCTCCTCCATGCTCCCTGAGCGGTCCACGATGAAGACCAGGTCCTTGGGAAGGATATCCCTCTCCTGCGCCCGCGGCCTGGGGGAGAGGGAGAGCATGAAAAAGCCCTTCTCGCCCTCCTCCCTGAAGGCCAGGAGCCCTGCGGCCAGGGGGTCGGAGCGCAGGGAGTAGAAGAGGCTCAAGTCCCCTGTTCCGCCTGATTTCTCCTCGTAGGAGATCTCAGCGCGCCTCTCGTCTATCCGCTTGAGGACCGCCTCCGGGCTGGGGGAGTAGAGGCTCCGGATGGGGCTTGAGGCCGAGAGTAGTATCCTCGCGCTCGCGCGGCCCTTCTCGCCCTGGAGCATGCGGGCCGAGCTCATCGGGATCCTGAGCGAGAAGAGCTCCCCGCTCTTGGGCAGGATCTGGGTGAGGGTCATCCTGACCGTCACCGTTCCGTTGGGCTCGATGGGAAAGACCCTGGCCCGGATCAGGCGCTCGCCCACGAGCTCCAGGAGCCCGGGGTCGCGCAGTCGGCTGACGATCGCCTGGTAGATCGCGCCGGCCTTCTCCGCCTCCAAGAGCTCTCCTTTCATGGTTTTTCCCCCTGAGCTCATGGAGAAGCCGCTCAAGGCCGTGTCCGCAGGGATGGGCATGATGAGGACTCCCTCCAGCCTCGCGCTCGCGGGATTGCGGAAGCTGATGTGGAAGGTCAGCTCGGCCGCCCGGTCCTCTATGGTCCCTTCCACGCGAAAGGCCGCGAGCTCCAGCGGAGAGGCCTCCGGCTGCGCTCCCTGGGCTGGGCGCGGCATGGGCCTGGGCATGGGGGGCAACGGCCTCACAGGCTGCCAAGGAAGCAGGAGGCGGAACATGCTGCCCTGCGCCGCCGGCCAGGCCAGGAGCTGCTGGGCCTGGGCTGGGCTTCCTCCCATGACTGCGGCCAGAGACAGAATCCAGACGGCTGCTTTCGCGGCGTGCAGGTTTTTCATCCCAATCCCTCCTCCTCGCGGCATGGGGATAGGACACTGGGCTTGAGGAAACGTTCCCAGGAGGGCCGCCGCCTTAGCAGGGCTGGGCCGTGAGGGTCAGGGAACCCTTTCGAATACCACGGGCAGGCCGGTTCTGGGGATGGCCTCCAGCATCGGAAGGGGCGCGGGGGAGCTCGAGAGGCGGTAGCGCACGAGGATCCGATCCGGCGAGGTCTTGATCTCCGCGACCTCCGCTGAAAGCCCGTCCTCCGGCAGGACCACGACAAGCATCTCGCGCGAGTAGTCCAGAGGGGGAGGCTCGACTTGAAGCCCATTCCGGCGCCAGAATCCGCGGCGCTCCTCCTCGGAGCGGATGAGGGCGCCCGCAGCCTTGGGCGCGCCCAGGGGCTCTGGCTCCGCGAGAGGGGCTCCCTTGGCGGCCTGCCGGCGCGGGGTCGAGAGCATGGCCGGGACGCCCCCGGGGAGCCTGGGGGCCGGAGGGGCCTTGATGAGGACCGCGAAGTCCTGGCCCTCCCTTCCTCGAGCCGCAGCCGTCTCAGCCAGGGCCCTCCTGGGCCGGGTAGGGACGATCTCGCGGATCCCCATCCTGGCCTTTTGGGCCTCCAGGTCCCTGTGAAGGTCCTCGTTCGTGTAGCGGAGGCCCTCCGTTTTCCCCAAGCCCCCCGCTGCCTGGTCCGGAGCTCCTGAAAGGGCGCCGGCTTCTTCCCCGGGCCCGATAGGCTTGCCCTTGGCTCTGGCGAGGGGCTTCGGAGGGGGGGCCTGTTCCTTGCGGGCGGATTCGAGAGCCTTGCGCATGACGGCAGGGGCTTGAGCCTCCTGGAGCGCGTCCGTCTCCTGGAGGCCGCTTGAGAGGGGAGCCCTGGGCTTGAGTTGCTCGTAGGCCAGGAACATGACGAGCAGGCTCGAGAGGGCGAAGGCGGCCATGCGGGCCTTGGGCCCAAGGAGAAAGGAGGCTCTCGGCTTTGGGCTTATGCGATGCTCCAGGCGCGCCATGAACCCCCGGGGAAGGGGCCTGCGGGGCAGGCCCTGGAGCATCCGGGAGATCGAGCCCAGCTCCTCAAGCCCGGCTTGGCACTCCCCGCACTCCTTGAGGTGGAGCCTGACCTCTCGCGCCCGGGGCTCGGAGAGGGTTCCGTCCACGAATTCCGAGAGGAGCTCCCTCACGTGTTCCATGTCAAGGGCTCACCAGGGGCCGCAGCTTCTCCCTCAGGGCCTCGCGCGCCCGGGAGAGCCTGGACTTGACCGTCCCCTCCGGGATCTCCAGGGCCTCGGCGATCTCCTGGTAGGACTGCCCCTCCATCTCGCGCAGGACGATCACGGCCCGGCTCTCCTCGTCGAGCTCCAGGAGAGCCCTCTGGACCGCGGCCTCTCGCTCCGAGCCCTCCAGGCCGGAATCCGGGGGAGGGTCCTCGGCCTTGAAGGCCGGCTCCTCGTCCTGTTCCTCCCCGGTGAAGAGATTAAGGGAGATCATCCTCCACAAGCCCCTCCGCTTCTCCGAGCGCACCCTGTTCTTCCAGGTGTTGAGCGTGATCCGGTAGACCCAGGTGGAGAGCGAGGACTCCCCGCGGAATCCGGGCAGGGCCTTCAAGGCCCGCAGGAGGGAGTCCTGGGCAAGGTCCTCGGCGTCCTGGGCTTTTCCCAGCAGCCTCAGGGCCAGGTTGTAGACCAGCCCCGCGTGCTTCTCCAGGAACTCGCTCTCCGACACGCTGTTGGACACCGAAGCCTCCCTTCAGGTTCCTGTATTGTAACAGGAAAGGAGGATGCCGGGCTACTCGGGGAAGGTCTTGAGCGGCTCGGCTTGGCGGAAGGAGGGCCCGGTGAGCCTTCGGACCTCCTCCACGCTGGTCTCAGGGGAGATCTCGCGCAGGAGGAGGCCCTGGGGGGTGACGTCGAAGACAGCGAGTTCGGTCACTATCGTGTGGACCGCTCCCTTGCCGGTCAGGGGGAGGCCGCACTCATTGAGGATCTTGGGCCTGCCCTCCTTGGTCGCGTGCTCCATGGCCACGATGACCTTCTTGGCCCCGGCGACCATGTCCATGGCCCCGCCCATGCCCTTGACCTTCTTGCCCGGGATCATCCAGTTGGCGAGGTCCCCCTTCTCCGAGACCTCCATGGCTCCCAGGATCGTGGCGTCCAGATGCCCCCCGCGCACCATGGCGAAGGAGTCGTGGGAGCCGAAGTAGGAGCAGCCCGGGAGCTCGGTGATCGTCTCCTTGCCCGCATTGATGAGGTCCGGGTCCTCGGCGCCCTCCAGGGGATAGGCCCCGTAGCCGAGCATGCCGTTCTCTGTATGGAGGACGATGCGCACGCCGGGGGGGAGGCAGTTGGGGACCAGGGTGGGGATCCCGATCCCCAGGTTCACGTAGTCTCCGTCCTTGAGCTGGCGCGCGGCCTGCCTGGCGATCACGAACCTCTTGTCCGTTTCCTTGGGCATTTCAGCGGGCCCCGGCGGTTTCCCTTTTGCGGAGCGTCAGCTTCTCGATGGGCTTGAGGTAGCCCGTCCCCTGGAAGATCCTGTCCACGTAGATCCCCGGGGTGTGGACATGGTCCGGCTCCAGGGCCCCGGCCGGCACCAGCTCCTCGACCTCGGCGATCACGAGCTTGGCGGCCGTGGCCATGACCTGGTTGAAGTTGCGGGCGGTCTTGCGAAAGACAAGGTTCCCGGCCGGGTCCCCCTTCCAGGCCTTGATGAGGGCGAAGTCCGCGGCCAGGGGTTTTTCCAAGAGGTAGTTCCTGCCGTCCATGGAGCGCGTCTCCTTGCCGGCCGCGACCGGGGTCCCGTAGCCGGTCGGGGTGTAGAAGCCTCCCAGGCCCGCCCCGGCCGCGCGCATGCGCTCGGCCAGGGTCCCCTGGGGGGTCCATTCCACCTCGAGGGCTCCGGAGAGGCAGGCCTCCTCGAAGGCCTTGCATTCCCCTCCGTAGGACATGATCATCCTGCGCACCTGTCCGTTCCTGATCAGGAGCCCGATCCCGTGCTCGTCTGTCCCCGCGTTGTTCGAGATCAGGACGAGGCCCTTGGCGCCCCGCTCGCGCAGGGCCGCGATGAGGTTCTCCGGGATCCCGCAGAGCCCGAAGCCTCCGATCATGACGACGGCGCCGTCGGAAAGGCCGGCGATGGCCTCCACGGCGTTGGCGACGGTTTTGTCCATGTGAATTACTCGCCTCCCCCGCGGGGGCGCGAGTGCCAGTGGCACTCGCGCGGGCGCAGCGA
>CAYLZQ010000144.1:0-5737 GCA_964388045.1 uncultured Elusimicrobia bacterium
AGGCCAAGGTCTTGAAGCTCCTGGGGCGGGAGCATGCCAAGCTCATCGACGCCCACAGGCTCATCCTGCGCGACACCCTGATCACGCGCGACGTGCCCCAGAGGATCCTGCAGGAAGGGGTCAACGCCGAGTTCGCCCTCTCCGAGGCCCTGGAGGCCGTCAACCAGCAGTTCGAGAAGATGGAGGACGAGTTCTTCCGGGAGAGGCGTCACGACCTTTTCGACGTAGGCAAAAGGCTCCTCTCCCACCTGATGAAGCAGGCCAAGCGCAGCCTTTCCGAGGTCGATCATAAGTGCCTGCTGATCGCGCGCAACCTGCTCCCCTCGGACACCCTGGGCCTGCAGGAATCGCAGATCCTGGGGTTCGCCACGGACCTGGGGGGCAGGACCAGCCATACCGCGATCCTGGCCCAGAGCCTTCAGATTCCGGCCGTGGTGGGCCTCTCGGACATCAGCCGCCGGGTCAAGACCGAGGATTTCCTGATCCTCGACGGGGACCAGGGGATGGTCATCATCAATCCGGGGCCCGAGACCGTCGCGAAGTACCAGAGGGTCCAGCAGAAGGTCCTGCAGGAGGAACGGGCCCTCGAACAGCTCAAGGGCCTGCCCGCCGCGACTCTGGACGGCAAGGGCTTCAAGCTCGAGGTGAACCTTGACTCTCCGGAGGAGCTCAAGACGGCGCTGGCCCTCCAGGCCGACGGGATCGGGCTCTTCCGGACGGAGTACCTCTTCCTCAACCGGACTCTTCCGCCCAGCGAGGAGGAGCAGGCCAAGGCCTACGGCGCGATCGTCAAGGCTATGGAGCCCAGGCCCGTCGTCATCCGCACCGCCGACATCGGGGGAGATCGCCTCTCCCAGCTTGGCATCGAGGGGCTGGTCAGCGAGACCAACCCCTTCATGGGACTCAGGGGGGTGAGGCTTTTCCTGAGGCACCTGGATCTCTTCAAGCTCCAGATCCGCGCCATTCTCCGAGCGGCCTTGAAGGGCCATGTCCGGATCCTGATCCCGATGGTGTCTTCCATCGGAGAGATTCAGGCTGTCAGACGCCTGCTCGCCCAAGCCCAGGCCGAACTCCAGGCCGAGGGGCTCGAAACCACTAAGAAGGTCGAGCTCGGCATCATGGTCGAGATCCCGTCGGCCGCCTTGATGCTTGATTCCTTCCTGCCCCTGATCGACTTCGTTTCGGTCGGGACCAACGACCTGATCCAGTATACTCTCGCGGTCGACCGGGTCAACGAACACGTGACCCACCTCTACGACCCCTTTCATCCCGCCGTGATCCGCCTGCTCGACCAGATCGTGAAGGTGGCCCACCGCAAGGGGAAATGGGTGGGGGTCTGCGGGGAGATGACCTCCGACCCCCACGCCGTACTGGTCCTGGTCGGGATGGGCGTCGACAGCCTCTCGGTCACGCCCCGGATGTATCTTAGGATCAAGCAGACGATACGGGGCCTGCGCGCGGGCGTCCTTGGGAAGCTGGTGGACAAGAGCCTCTCGTGCTCCGACTCGGACGAGATCAGGCGGCTCTTCGCCGAGCAGAGCCACGGATGAACCCCTCCCGGATCAGAAACTTTTCGATCATAGCCCATATCGACCACGGCAAGTCCACGCTGGCCGACCGCCTGCTCGAGGCGACCGGGACGATCGAGCGGCGCGCGATGCAGGACCAGGTCATGGACTCCATGGAGCTCGAGAGGGAGAGAGGGATCACGATCAAGGCCAAGACCGTGCGCATGCGCTACCGGCACGGGGGGCAGGACTACGTCTTGAACCTCATCGACACCCCGGGGCACGTGGATTTCTCCTACGAGGTTTCTCGCGCCCTGGCCGCCTGCGAGGGGGCCCTCCTGGTCGTGGACGCGACCCAGGGAGTGGAGGCCCAGACCCTGGCCAACGCCGGCCTCGCCCAGCAGTTGGGCCTGCGGGTGATCCCGGTCATCAACAAGGTGGACCTCCCCGCCGCGGACGCGGAGGGGACGGCCGAGCAGATATTAGAGAGTCTCAAGATCCCCGATGAGGCGGTCCTGGCCAGCGCCAAGCAGGGCCTGGGGACCGAGGAGGTGCTCTCCGCGATCGTGCGCCAGATCCCGCCTCCCTCGGGCGATCCGGCGGCCCCTCTGGCCGCCCTGATCTTCGACTCCAGCTTCAGCGTCTATCGCGGCGTGATCCTGCTGGTCCGGGTCATGGAGGGGACCCTGGCCCCCGGGACGAGGCTGCGCTTCTTCTCCACCGGCCACGAGGCAACGGTCGAGGAGGCAGGGGTCTTGACCCCGAAGCACCACCGGGTGGCCCAGCTTTCGGCCGGGGAGGTGGGCACCGTGATCTGCGGGATCAAGGACATCCACGGGGTGCGGGTGGGGGACACCCTGATGGAGGCGGCGCGGCCGCTCTCGGCCCCGCTCCCGGGCTACCGGGAGGCCAAACCCGTGGTGTTTGCCGGCATGTTCCCCATCAACCCCGCGGATTATCCCAGCCTCTCGGCGGCCCTCGAGAAGCTCAACCTGGAGGACAGCTCCTTCAGTTACCAAGCCGAGAGCTCCGAGGCCCTGGGCTTCGGTTTCCGCCTCGGCTTTTTGGGACTCCTCCACATGGAGATCGTCAAGGAGCGCCTGGAGCGCGAGTTCAACCTGAGCCTGATCGTGACCAGCCCCAACGTGGTTTACCGGGTCCAGACCCAGGGCGGCCGCTGGCAGATCCTCGACAACCCGGCCAAGTTCCCGCCCCATGGGGAGATCCAAGCCGTCGAGGAGCCCTACGTCCTGGTCACGATCGTGATGCCGGTCGAGTACCAGGAGCGGGTTTTGAACCTCCTCAAGGAGAAGCGGGGGGAGCATGTCGGGCTCGAATACCTCCTGGGCTCCCGGATGATCGCCAAGTACCGCTTGCCCCTCTCCGAGCTGGTCGTGAATTTCTATGACCGCTTGAAATCCGTCTCCAAGGGCTACGCCTCCCTGGACTACGTCCCGGAGGGCCTGCGCCCGGCGGACATGCTCAGGCTGGAGATCCTCATCCACGGCCAAGCCATTGACGCCTTGAGCCAGATTGTGCATAAATCGAAGGCCCATGCGGTGGGGCGGGCCCTCTGCGGGAAGCTCAAGGAGCTTATCGAGCGGCAGAACTTCGAGGTGGCGATCCAGGCCCGAGTCGGCGGGCGGATCATCGCCCGGGAGACCCTCCCCGCCAGGCGCAAGGACGTCCTGGCCAAGTGCTACGGGGGGGACATCACGCGCAAGCGCAAGCTCCTGGAGAGGCAGAAGGAGGGCAAGAGGCGCGCCAAGCTTCTGGGGCGGGTCCTGGTCCCCCAGGAGGCGTTTTTGGCGGTCTTGAAGCTGGAGGGGCGGGAGTAAGAGCCTATGGAACAAAGGTTGTTCTTCATCGGCCTGGCCATGGGAGCCTACGCCTGGGCCAGCCGCCGTTTGGCCGGGACGCAGGCCCTCGACACCCCGACCAAGGTCGGCCTCTGGCACGGGCTCTTCTGCGCCCTGGCCGGCTTTTCGGTGATGCTGGTCGTGGTGATGTCCATCGAGAGCCGCTCCAAATTCGTCTCGGTGGCGGCTCACGCCCTTTCCACGGCAGAGCTCTATCCCAGCCTTGCCGTGGCCGCCATCGCCGGCATTCTGGGCTTCTGGCGCGGCCGGGCGGCGGGGGGCTTGGCCGCGCGGCGCGAGCACACCCTCGCGGAGGACGCGGAGTGGTCGGAGACCGTCTTCTCGGCCGTTCTCCTGGCCGCCGTCCTCATGTACTTCGTGGTCCAGGCCTTCAAGATCCCCTCGGGCTCCATGGAGAGGACCTTCCTGATCGGGGACCACCTCTTCGTCAACAAGTTCATCTACGGCCTGCGCATCCCCTTTTCGGGCAGGCGGCTCCTGGCCCTGCGCGATGTCCAGAGGGGGGACATCGTCGTCTTCCGCTTCCCGGTCGACGACGTCCGCGAGCTGCACTGCGGGTCGGTCCAGTACGGCAAGGACTTCATCAAGCGGGTCGTGGGCCTGCCGGGGGAGAGGGTGGAGGTCAGGGCCGGCCGGGTCTTCGTGAACGGCCGCGAGCTGGCCCCGGAGGACTATACCCAGTATGTGGACGGGCCCAACCGCCAGCCCGAGTCGGTGCGCGCCACTCAGCTCGATCCCCGGCGCTATCAGGAGCTGTGGCAGAAGCACGCCCTGGACCGCGAGCTCCAGGAGATCCAACGCGACTACTTCGGCCCCGTCACGGTTCCCCCCGGCAGCTACCTTGTGATGGGGGACAACCGGGACCGCTCCTGCGATTCTCGCTACTGGGGGCCCGTGGAGGCCAAGTACCTCAAGGGCAAGGCCTGGTTCATCTACTGGCCGCCCTCGCGGATGAGGGTGATCCGATGAGCGGGCCCATCGGCGCCTGCCTGCTTTTCCTCTGGGCGGCGGCCCCGAACGCGGCGGCCGCAACGACAACGTCCACAACAACGGCAACGGCTCGCGCGGAAGCAAAGCTTCCGCGCGTACTTGTCGCCCGCTATGCCGGGGTCATCAGCCCCGTGGCCGCGGAGTACCTCCAGGCGGCAGTCGGCAGGGCCGAGAGGGGGAAATACAACGCCCTGGTCGTCGAACTCGACACCCCCGGGAGGCTGGACCTGGCCATGAGGGAGATCGTCAAGGCCATCCTCTCCTCCCAGGTGCCCGTGATCGTCTATGTTTTCCCGGCCGGCGCGCGCGCGGCCTCGGCGGGAGTGTTCATCACCATGGCCGCCCACGTGGCGGCCATGACCCCGGGCACCAACATCGGCGCGGCCCACCCCATCCAACTCGGGCCCGCTATGCCGGGCAAGGAGAAGGGGGCCGGCGACAAGGTCATGGAGGCCAAGATGACGAGCGATTTCGCCGCCTACCTCCAGGCTATCGCTTCGCGGCGCGGCCGGAACGTCGAGTGGGCCTCCCTCGTGGTCCGCAAGAGCACCTCGGTGCCCTCCGGGGAGGCGGTCCGGCAGCACGTGGTGGACCTGGAGGCGGAGAGCCTCTCCTTCTTGCTCGATGCCCTGGATGGGCGCAGTCTTGCCGATTTTCCGCAGGCTCTCCTGCGCACGAGGGGGGCGGTCCTGGACCGCTTCGAGATGAGCCGGCGCCAGAGGCTGCTCGCCGCGGTCAGCGACCCGAACATAGCCATGATCCTGATGACCCTGGGGGTCTCCGGGCTTTTGATCGAGCTCTACAGCCCGGGGCTGATCCTCCCCGGGATCGTGGGGGCGGGCTCCCTGATCCTGGCCTTCTATTCCTTCCAGACCCTCTCGGCCAGCTATGCCGGGCTCCTCCTGATCCTGATGGGCCTGCTCCTCTACGTTCTTGAGCTCAAGGTGACGAGCTTCGGGCTCCTGGCCGTGAGCGGCACGGCTGCGGTCCTTTTCGGCGGGATGATGCTCTTCCGAGATGCTCCCGGCCTGGCGGTCTCCTGGCCCTCCCTGGCCGCGACCGGAGCGACCATGCTCGCCGTTGTGGCCGGCCTTCTCTACGTCACCAAGCAGGCCCTCTGGCGCAAGGCCAGGACCGGGGCTGAGGGGCTGGAAGGAGCCCATGGCGTGGCGGTCTCCCCCCTGGACCCCATGGGGAAGATCGGCCTCCACGACGAGCTCTGGCAGGCCGAGAGCCTGGAGGGAAACCTCCCGGCGGGGACCGAGGTGGTGGTCGTCTCCTGCGAGGGCTTGACCCTCAAGGTCCGCAAGAAGGGGTAAGGCCCGCGATGCGCGCCTGGGCGCGGGCGCTGATCGCCGA
>CAYLZQ010000145.1:0-5723 GCA_964388045.1 uncultured Elusimicrobia bacterium
GGGCCATATGATCAGGATAACACCTGCTCCCCGTTGTGTCAATACGGAAGCTCACGACGGCAATTTGGTAAAATCAGCGCAACATCCCGAATGGAAACCCCCTATTTCTCGGTCGTGATCGACAATTACAACTATGGGTCTTTCATCGCCCAGGCGATCGAGAGCGTCCTGGGCCAGGACTTCCCGGCGGGCGAGGTGGAGACCATCGTGGTGGATGACGGCTCCACGGATGGCTCGCGGGAGATCGTGGCGCGCTTCAAGGATCGGGCGCGGCTCATCGCGCAGGCTAATCGCGGACAGGCCGGGGCTTTTGCCACGGGATTCTCCGCGGCCAGGGGGCAGGTGGTCTGCCTCCTGGATTCCGACGATTACTGGCATCCGGGCAAGCTTTCCGCCGTGGCCAAGAGGCTGGAGGATCGCGCGATCGGCATCGTCCAGCATTATCAACGCGATGTCGATGCGGCGGGGCGCCCTCTCCCCAATCCCTTGCCGGACTGGCCCAAGGCCTACGACCTGGAGGATTTCCTGCAGGGGCGCTTCGTGAACGCGGCGACCTCCTCCCTGGCCTTCAGGAGGGCCGTTCTTGAGCGAATCCTCCCCGTGCCTCCGAATGTCTTCTACCTCTACGACGATTATCTCCTTGACCAGGGCCTTTTCTTCACCAACATCGGGAACATCCCACGGATTCTGGGCTATCACCGCATCCATGGGGCCAATAATTGGGCGCAAAAGTACATGAATCCCGAGAAGCTGGAGGCAAGCCTGCGCGAGATCCGCGCCCTGCATGCCGCCCTGGAGCCGAAACTGAAAGCGCGGGGGCTGTCCTTTTCGCCTCGCTATTTGGCCCTGCAGGGCATGGAGAGGGCCAGGCGCGAGATCCTTGCGGCCGCGCACCGGGGAGAGCGGGGCAGGGCCTTCCAGGTCTGGAGCAGGCTTTTGGCCTGCCACGGCTTCTCGCCCCTCGGTTTTTTTCGCTGCGCCACCTGCCTGCTGGCCTTGGTTTCCCCGAGGCTTTACCTGCGCGCCCACGGCCTTTACGGGCGCTGGCACTGGCTGGCCGGGGTCAGGCGCCGGGCGCTGCCAGGGCCGCAGGATCCCGCATGAAACCCGGCCGCGCGGTTTTCCTCGACCGAGACGGGGTGATCGTGGAGGAGGTCCACTTTCTGCGTTCGCCGGAGCATCTGCGCTTGATTCCGGGTTCTGCGGAGGCGATCGCGCGGCTTAAGGGGGCCGGTTTCAAAGTCCTGGTGGCGAGCAACCAGTCCGGAGTCGCCCGCGGCTACTTGACCCTGCGGACCCTGGCGCGCATCCACCGGATCCTCAAGGCCATTCTGCTCAAGCGGGGGGCCAGGCTGGATGCGATCTACTATTGCCCCCACCATCCGCGCGCGGGGCGGCGCGCGCGCTGCGACTGCCGCAAGCCAAGGACGGGGATGCTCGAGAGGGCCGCGCGCCGTTTCGGCCTGGATCTTAAGTCCTGTTACCTGGTCGGAGACACGAGGAGGGACGTGCGCGCGGCCCGCAACGCCGGTTGCCGGGCGATCCTGGTGAGGACCGGCAAGGGAGGCAGGGGCGGCCGCTACCGGGCAAGGCCTGACAAGATTTGCCGCGATCTGACCGAGGCCGCGGAATGGATTCTCAAGTCTGCATGAAAATCTCCGTGATCGTCCCCGCCTACAACGAGGCCGCGACTTTGGAGGGCTGCCTGGCGGCCATCTATGATAGGAATCCGGGCCTGGACCTTGAGGTCATCGTCGTGGACGACGGCTCCACGGACAACACCCCCGAGGTCCTGAGGCGTTTCCGGAGACCCGGGCTCCTGGCTATCCGCCACCAGGCCAACCGCGGCAAGGGCGCCGCCATCCGCACCGGCCTTGCCGTGGCCGGCGGGGAGGTCGTGCTCATCCAGGACGCTGACCTGGAGTACGATCCAGCGGACTACCGCAGGCTCCTGGAGCCCTTCCGCTCCGGGCAGGCCCAGGTCGTCTACGGGTCACGCATCCTCAATCCGGACAACCCCATGTCCTACAGGCGCTATTACTGGGGGGGGCGCCTGCTTTCGCTTTGGACGAACCTCTTGTTCGGATCCCGCGTCACGGATGAGCCCACCTGCTACAAGGCCTTCCGGACCGAGCTCCTGCGCTCCCTGGAGTTGAGATGCGAGGGGTTCGAGTTCTGCCCGGAGGCGACCGCCAAGGTCCTGCGCCGGGGCATTCCCATCACGGAGGTCCCTATCCGGTATCATCCCCGGAGCATCGCTAAGGGCAAGAAGATCCGCTGGCATGACGGGCTCAAGGCGCTCTGGACCCTTCTCAAGCTGCGTTTCTGGTGAGACGATGGAGGGCGCCCAAGGCGAGCTGGACGGCAAAGGCATGAGGGTCCTCAAGGCCTTACAGGCGCGTCTTGAGGCCGTGCCGGAGCTTAGGTTCGTTCTTGCCGTCCTGGCGTTGGCCCTGGCCCTGCGCCTGTCCTTTTTGGCTTTTTTCGTCTGGAGGGACCTAGCCCAGGTCTACGGCCAGGACTTGTACTATAACCTGGCCTTGACCTGGCTGGGCTGGGAGCCTGCCTGGGGCGTGGACGTAACTCATCCCCCCTTATATGCGGCCTTCATCGCCGCGGTGCTGGGCCTCTGCGGCACCCGAAATCCACTGCCCGTCCTCATTCTCCAGGCGGCCCTCTCCGCGGCCAGCGCGCTGCTCGTTTACCTCCTTGGAAAGCGCCTGGCCACGGCAGGGGCGGCGCGGCTGGGCGCCCTGTGGGCCGCCTGCGATCCAGGCCTTATGTTTTTCGCTCCGCACCTCCAGACCGAGACCTTGTTCGTCTTCATGGAGCTTGTTTTCTTTCTGTGGCTATCCCATTGCCTGCAAGATCCTCGCGTCGCTGGGGAGCTCCCTGGCCGGAGCCTTCTTGGGTTCTTCGGGGTAGGGCTTTGGGGAGGACTCTGCTCCCTCTGCCGCAGCGTCTTTGCCGCGTATCCGGCCTTCCTGGCTCTGGCCCTGCTGGGGCGGCTGGGAAGGCGCAGGATGCTCTGGCCCTTTGCCCTCCTGGCCCTGGGCTGGCTCCTGCCGGTGGCCGCCTGGAGCGCCAGGAACTGGCTTAAATACCGCCAACTGATCCCGATCTCAGCCCAGATGGGCTGGACCCTCTACGAAGGCTTCACTTTGGACCGGGAGGAGGTGCGTAGGCGACCCGTCCAGATGGCGGAGGAGGCCCGGGGCTTGGGGATCACGGACCCCATCGAGGCAGGCCGCTACTTCTGGAAGAAGACCTTGCGCTTGGCGCGCGAGCAGCCCTTTGAGGCGGCCAGGATCGTGGCTGGCAAGGCTCTGCTCTACTGGAGGCCTTGGCCCTATGACCCCTATACCCCGGCCCAGCGCGCGGGATTGGCCCTTTATTTCGTAGTCCTTTTTGCTTTGGCCGGGCTGGGAGCCTGGCGCAGCCGCGTAGCCCCTTGGCTCCCGATCTATGCCCTCTTTGCCTACCTCACAGCCATGCATGCTGTTTTTTTCACTTCCTTGCGGTATCGTATGCCTTTGGAGCCTTTTCTCTGCCTGCTGGCCGCGATCGGGACTGACTTTTTGATGCGCGGCGGGGAATCCGCTGGAAATTCTTTTAAGATTTAGAGAATTCCCCAGCGGGGCGCCTTGTGGCTCCAGGAGAAATGCGGTAAAATTCTCGCAGGGATGCCTGAGAACTGGCCGCTCGCCGTGATCCTGGCCGGCGGGCATGGGGAGTGCCTGCGCCTCGAGAACGACTATGTCCCCAAGCTTCTCCTTCCCCTTGGGGAGAAGCCTCTCCTGGAGCATCAGCTTGCATGGCTGAGCCGGCATGGCTTCCAGGAGGTGGCCCTTTGCCTGGGTTATAAGGCGGATGCGGTCAGGTCCTATTTCGGCGACGGGTCCCGCTTTGGCGTGAGGCTGCGTTACCTGGTTGAGGAGGCCCCCCTGGGGACAGCCGGGGCGATCAAGGCCCTGGGGCCAGCCTCCCTGCCCGAGGACATCTTGGTCCTCGATGGGGACGTCTATCCGGACACGGATGCGGCCCGGATGCTCCAGTTCCACCGCGACCGCCGGGCCGCGGCGACCCTGGCTGTCCACGACTGCGGCCCGGGCGAGGAGCACCGGGAATGCCGGCGCGTGGTCTTCGGTCCCTTGCGGGCGATCGTGGATTTTCCCGACTATCATGATCCCCCGCAGGGAGTAGGCGTCTCCCCGCTCTGGATTATCAGCCGCTTCCTTCTGCACTTGGCGGGGGAAGCGGCCCCCAGCGATTTCCTCAGGGACGTCTTTCCTGTGGCCCTGCGCAGGGGGGAGTTGCTGGTTGGATGCCCCGAGACCGGCCTTCTGGCTGACCTGGGTTCCTTGGAACGCTACGTCGAGTTCAAGAAGCTCTGGGAGAAAAAGACCCGCAAATGAAACCGGCGGCAGGGCTGCCGCTCTGGTGGTGGCCGGCCGCGGTAGCGGCCGTCCTGAAGCCGATAGGGAAATGCGTTCGGCTTTACGGGTTGGCCGCGGCCGTCGCTGTCCTGCTGCGGCTGGCGGGGATATCCTGGGGCCTCCCCCAGACCTTCAACGCTGACGAGCCCCATCTGGTCCACCTCGCGGTCTCCTTCGGGGGCGGGAGCCTGGCCCCCTATCACTTCAAATACCCGACCCTCTGGCCTTACCTCCTGTTTTTTTCCTACGGCCTCTACTTTCTGGCTTGGTCAGGGTTGGGGATCATGCACGGCCTCTCGGATTTCGTCGGCCTTTACGCCTACCACCCGGCCGGATTCTACCTGATCGGGCGCCTCCTCTCGGCTTTTTTCGGCTTGCTCGGGGTCGGGATGCTCTGGAAGGCTGAGCGCGAGCTGCGAGGGGACAGGGGCTTGGCCTGGGCGGCCCTCCTCTTGGCCTTCGCGCCGGTCCTCGTCGAGCTGGCGCATTCCCTCAAGCCCGACAGCCTGATGTTCTTCTTCGTCTGCGCGGGCTGGTCCTATGCCCTCAGGGTCTACCGGGGAGGGACCAGGGCCTCGCATTGGGCCTGCGGAGGCTTTTTCGGCCTGGCTGTCTCCTCCCAATACACGGCCTTTCCCGCGGTCCTAGCCCTCCCCCTGGCCCACTTCCTGGGGCCCAGGAACATGCCCAGGCGCCACCTGGCCGAGGGCTTGGCCGCGTGCGCAGCGTGTTTCCTGGCCGGCTCTCCCTTCGTGGTCCTGGATTTCCCGCGGTTCTGGGCCAACCTTCTGGATTTTTCGGATCTGGCGAGGCTGGAGGCCTGGGACCGGGGCGCGGTGCTGCGCGCGGTTCTTTCCAACCTCGGGAGCTTCGCCGGGCCGGGCTCGCTGGCTGGCCTGGCCGCGCTGGCCGGGCTGGGGCGTCTACTCGTGACCCGGAGGGCCCTGGCTGCCGTGCTGGCCGGACCCATCCTCCTTTACGTGGGAATCCTTTCCAGCACTCCCGAGGGGACTTGGCCGCGCTACCTGCTCGGCGGCTATCCGGCCCTCGCGCTCTTGGCGGCCGAGGGCCTGGCCTGGCTCGAGAGGGGCCCGTTTCTGAGGGCGGTCCTGCTCGCGGCCTCCCTTCTTCCCGGGCTATGGCGCTCGGTCCTGATGGATCGGGAGATGATGCTTCCCGACACGCGCCCGAAGGCCACGGAATGGATCCAGAGGCATATTCCTGCCGGTTCTGTTCTCCTCCTTGATCTTCCGCATGCCTCGCCGTCCTTGCTCATGGCCAAGGATC
>CAYLZQ010000146.1:0-5714 GCA_964388045.1 uncultured Elusimicrobia bacterium
CTTACCCGCCACGATGTCAGAGATCCGCTGGGCGGGCACACCGATCTCCTTGGCGAGGCGGTACTGCGTGATCCCCATCGGGACCAGGAACTCTTCGCGGAGCAACTCACCGGGCGTCACCGGCCTGAGCCTGCGCATGGCCTTCCTCCTTGAATCCAAATTCGAGCTAATATATCAACTAAACGACGCGACAGTCAAGGCGACCACGAGCGCGTTGTTACCTCCTCTCGACCCTCTCCACGATGACCGCGGCCACGCCCCCGCGGGTCGCGAGCTTTCCGGTCACCCGGACGTCCTCCCCGGCCAGCTTCTTGGCCTCCTCGAAGGCCTTCTTCTGGTTGTGGTCATCCACCAGCAGATAGACCCTGCTGTCCTTGGCCAGAAGCCCGATCGGGGAGCCAGCCAGGGCGCACTGCTTGGCGCACTTGGCATGCTTCTTGCCCCTCCCCTCGTGCGCCATGTAGCAGGCCAGGTCAAGGACCTCTCCCTCCAGGGTCGCGCTCTTGAGGGCCTCCCCCGCCTGGCTGGGCCGCGCCCAGGGAGCGGCCATCCCCGCTGTCAGAACCAAAATGCACAGTTTCCTCATAGAACCTCCTTGCTCCCAGGCATTATAGCATCTCGGCCAGGACCAAGGCCCACAGCGCTGGATCCAAATCCTGGGAACGCGGGGAGAGCCAGGCCATGATCTCCTGGGCCCTGGCCTCCAAGCTCGGGCGCAAGGGATCGCCCTGGGGCAGGAGGCGCGCCAGGCGTCTATAAAGGAGGAGGGCCTCTGCGTTCCGCTCCGGGGAGAGGATCCGGTCAAGCCCTTCCGGAAGCTCCCCCAGGGAAGGCCTGTCCCAAAGGGCCCCTGTCCTTTGGTCCCTGAGCTTCTCCGCTCCGCGCGCGAGAGCAAGTGCACGCTCGAGATGCCTCCTCTCCCGCATGACCTCGTAGGCGGCCGCGAAAGCCTCGGCCAGGGCCGACTGATCCTCCAGGAAGCCCGAGATTCCCCCCCTTCCCAGGCCATGCCTGACCATGCCGTCCCTGACCCCCTCCTGCCAGAGCCTTTCCAGGGTCCTCAAGGCCTGGGCCCTGGCCCCCTTGGGCAGGGCCTTGCCGGCCGACAGGACCGCCAGGACCAACCGGGCATTGGCCCCGGCGAAAATCCTCCTGTCCGGAGCCGGCAGGCCCAGGGCCAGCCTCTTGGATTCCGGCAGGGAGAAGTATAGGCCTCCCTCCACCACCCTGCCCTGCCTGAGAAGCTCCCCGGCCTGGCCGGCATTGAAGCCTCCCGCAGGATGAGCCAGAGTCCTCTCCACGTAGGCCCAGGTCCTACGGGCTGCCTCAGGATCCAAGACCGCGCAGACCAAAATGGCCTCGGCCTGGTCCTCAAGCCTCTTTCCATACTCAGGCTGCCCGGGACCCTCAGTGGCATGGTAAAAACCCCCCCAGACCCTGTCCTCGAGGCTCAAGGCTCCCTTGGCCGAGCGCGCAGCCAGGTCCTGGGCCCAGGGCCGGGGGATGGAGAGCAAGCGCCTGATCCTGCGCCAGCGTGGGAAACTGCTCCTGAAGCCCTGGGACTTCTCGTCCCATTCCGCCAGGAGCCTCTGGCGCGGGTCGATCGCCCGGACCTCCTTTCGGACTGGCTTCTCAGCAAGCCGCTCGCGAAGCCCCTCCGCGGCATCCCTTCGCCGTAAGGCCTCGGCAATGACCCTGGCCCAGGGAACAAAGAACGCCGGGGCCGCGAGATCACCGGTCGAGAGGGCTTCCCCAGTGGGAAGCAGGATCGCGGTCATGGGCCGGCCCTGGGAATACCTCAAGGCCAAATCCGGCCTCTCCTCGGGGTCCACGCGGACCGGGAGGAAGCCCTCCTCCACGAAGCGGGCCGCGGCCGGATCCGCGTAGGTCTCGTCCATGGCCCGGCAGGAGCTTGAATGGGCCGAGCAGAGGCTGAGGAGGATGAGGCGCCTGTCCCTTCGAGCCTCGCGGAAAAGCTCGGGGCCCCAGGCCCTCCAGCGTACCAGGGGCTCGCGCAGGGGCTTGACCAGGGGAGGCCGCCGGGGCGCGGCCCTCCAGCGCCCGAGCATGAGGGGAGGCAGGCTCCCCCCCTTGCCGAAGACGAGGTAGGCGGCCGAAAACCCCGAGGCCAGGGTGAGGAGCCCGGTCAGGAGCATGGCCCTTGCGTGGGCCTCCCGGGCCTTCGCCTTTTCCGGAGGGATCTCCATGAGACCGAAAGGATCGGGCCTCCCGGAATCCCGGAAGGCCCCGGCAGGCTTTTCTTAAGACTGGTTAATTGACCGGGACCATCTCGTTTTTGTCGTTGTAGGTGTAGCGGGCCTTGCCGTCCACCTTGTGGACCAGGACCTTCTCCATGCTCCAGCTCCCGTCCTCCCCCCTCATGGCGTAGAAGTCGAGATCCACCTTGGCCTTCTCTCCCACGGCCTTGAAGTCCGCGCAGGCGAAGAATCGGCCCTCGCCCAAGTGCGCAATCTTGTTCTTGTGCACGCGCACCAGCTTCAAGGCCCACTCCTTGCCGAGCTTGTCGTCCGAGACCTTGAAGGCCCCTTCTCCCGCGGACTTCTCCACGTAGTCCACCACGGCCTTGTTGTACTCCTTGCTCATCTGCTTGTTCCAGGCCTTGGACCCGACAGGGTGCTCGTGGGGCTTGCCCGCCGGATGCTCCGCCCCACCCATGGGATGCTCATGGCCCTTGACGTCCCCGCTGGGATGCTCCGCGCCCTTGGCCTTGGGATGCTCACCGCCCACTGAGTTCGCCGCGGTGGGATGCTCCTTGGGATGCTCCGAGGCCGCGAGGGCCGCCGGGACCAGGAGCGCGAACAGCGCCGCCGTCAGTTTCTTCATCGTCGTCATTGTCCTCCTTGGTTGTCCTTTTTCTTGAACAGGATGTCGTCGTAGCCCGCCGAGACGGACTCTCCTGTGTCGTCCGTGTCCGTCATCAGGGCAATGAAAGCAATTTTAGGAGGCTCCTTGCCAAAGATTTTCTTATAGTCCTCGTAGGCGTTCCTCTCCTCAGCGACCCAGAGCCCGGCCTTCCCGTCCCCGCTCTCGACAACCACCATCTTGGCGCGCTCCGTGTAAGCGTTGTCAAGGACGCTCCCGACCGGGAGCCTGTTGTCCCAGACGTAGTTCAGGGCCGCCTTGGGAGGGTAGGAGCCGTAGAGCCTCCGGGCCAGGCCGTAGCCGGCCTTCTCCCAGGGGCCGGCGCTTCCAGGGTCATAGGCGAAGGCCAGGTAGATCCTGGCGGGATAGTCGTCCCCGCTCTTCTTGGTCGCGTCCGCCTTCTTGAGGACATGGCCGATCCTCCAGCGCCAGGAGAGGATCGGATAGTCCTTGAGGGAGACCGGGACCTCCTTGTAGATGCCGGAGGCGGAACCCGAGCTTTCCGCCCTCAGATAGAAGCCGTCCCCCTCCCGGTGGAGGGAGTAGCGGGTAGGGGGGATCTTCTTGAAGACAAGGGGCTTCCAGCCCTTTGGAAGCCCCTCTGAGGCCTCCCCTGAGAAGGAGTCCACCAGGTAGGTCCCCTCTTGGGCGAGGGCCAGGACCGGGAGGAAGAAGAGGAGAGCCGCCCTCATCCCTTGGGCTTTCCTTCCAGTATCCTCTTGAAGACAGCCAGATCGTTGGTGGGCAGGTCGCAGGCATAGCCCACGCAGACATAGGCCGTGGGCTTGCCCCCCAGGGGGGCTATCCTCTCCACGAATGGGAGCAGTCTCGCCAGCCTCCGGCGCGTGGAATCGTCCACGACCATGACGAACTTCACGGGAATGAAGCGGGACTGGAGCTCCTTGATGAATTCGCGGGTTCCAGGGGCATCGCGGGAACCGGCAAGAATGATCTGCCTGGGCTTTGAGAGGGCGAAGTCAGCGGCCGAGAGCATCTGGGGCAGGGAAAGGGGACGCTGGCGCATCCTGGAGCCGAAGGCCTCCAGGGTCCTGAGCGCGGCCTCGCGGAAGTCCTTGCGGTTGGTCATCTCCCCCAGCCTCAGGAGGTTTAAGGCCGCCACGGAGCTCGCGCAGGGCTCCACGTTGTCCTGGTCCTCCATCACCCGCGCGAGGAGGTTCTTGTCGTGGCCCTCCGAGGTCATGTAGAAGCCTCCCTCCGGCGCCAGGAAGAGGCGGTTCTGCTCCTCCGTGAGCTCCACCGCCCATTCCAGCCACTCGGGCTCGAAGGAGGCCTCGTAGAGGTCCAGGAGGCCCTGGACCAGGAAGGCGTAGTCGTCCGCGATCCCGGGCACTGCCCTCTCCCCCTGGCGCCAGCGGCGGTAGAGCCTGCGGCTCTTGCCGTCGTAGAGCTGCCCCCTGATGAAGCCCGCGGCCTTCCTCGCGGCCTCCAGGTACTCCCTCTCTTCCAGGATCTGGAAGCCCTTGGCCAGGGCCGTGATGGCCAGGCCGTTCCAAGAGGTCAGTATCTTGTCGTCTAAGCCCGGCCTGGGCCTGCGGGCTCTCTCCTTCAGGAGCCTGGCCAAGGCCTTGTCCAGGACTCCGGCCAGGTCCTCCTCCTTTCTCCCGAATCTGGCCGCGGTCTCGGCAAGGGCGTGCTTGGCGTAGAGGATGTTTTTTCCCGCGAACTCCCCGTGGGGATCCGCAGGGGCGTTTCCATCCTTCTTGACCCCGTAGCGAAGGGCGAAGGCCTCCAGATCCTCCTTGAGAAGCGATCCCAGCTCGGCCTGGGTCCAGAGGTAGAAGGCTCCCTCGGCCTTGTTGAGGTGCCCTTCCTCCTCCACGCCCTTGGCCGCCAGTTCCGGTGGGAGGCTGTCAGCGTCCTGCGCTGAGTAGAAGCCCCCCTCCGGGGCCTGGAGATCCCGCAAGAGGTAGCCCAGGGTCTCGCGGGCCACCCGAGCCAGCTCCTGGTCGCGGCTGGCCTGGAAAGCCTCCAGGTAGCCGGCCGCGAGCTGGGCGTTGTCGTAGAGCATTTTCTCGAAGTGCGGCACCCTCCAGTCAGCGTCCGTCGAGTAGCGGTGGAAGCCCCCGCCCACGTGGTCGTAGATCCCGCCCTTGGCCATCTCTCGCAGGGTCGCCAGGGTCATCCTGAGGGCCTCCTGGGAGCCGGTCCGGGCATGATGCCTGAGCAGGAAATTATGGTTGACCGGCATGGGGAACTTCGGGGCCCCCCCGAAGCCCCCTCGGACAGGGTCGAAGCCTCCGCGATAGGAAGAGAAGGCCTTGTCGAGCCAGGCCGGATCAAGAGAGGTCCTCCCCCCTTCCGCTGCCGCGAATGACTTTATAGCCTCGGTCAGGCGGCCGGCGTCGGAGTCCAGCTCCGCCCTCTTGGTCCTCCAGAGCTCCGCGATCCTCTCTAGGATGGCCGGGAACCCCGGCTGGCCCCAGCGGGGCTCCGGAGGAAAATAGGTCCCTCCGAAGAAGGGCTTGAGCTCAGGGGTCAAGAAGACGTTCAGGGGCCAGCCTCCCTGCCCGGTCATGGCCTGGACAGCGCTCATGTAGATCTTGTCCAGGTCCGGCCTCTCCTCCCGGTCGAGCTTGATAGAGACGAAGTGCCTGTTCATGACCGCCGCGATCCCTGGGTCCGAGAAGCTCTCCCTCTCCATGACGTGGCACCAGTGGCAGGTGGAGTAGCCGATGGAGAGCAGGATGGGCTTGCCCTCACTGCGGGCCTTCTCGAAGGCCTCCTCCCCCCAGGGGTGCCAGTCCACCGGGTTGTAGGCGTGCTGGAGGAGGTAGGGGCTCTTCTCCCCGGCGAGGCGGTTGGGCGGGCTC